>CALGBN010000133.1 GCA_937877765.1 Candidatus Bathyarchaeota archaeon
TCGGTGGGTATTAACAAGTAGATTCACTTCTTTCAGGTTTCTACCCTGCTCTATTATCAAGGGGAGGATCATATCCTTCGCCGTCTCCTCAAACCCGGAATCAACTATACCGATTTGTTTCTCACCGAAGAATACTAGAACGCTGCAAAACCAACCCGGCCTCATCTCATGTTTAACAACGTATAGATCATCTGCTACCTTTTCAACAGTCATCTCAATCACGTAATCCATTACATTGATATGATAAAAACTGAATCTAGGATTGATCCCCATTTCTCGCTAATAGATACACTATAACTAGTCCAAGCAGAGTGAAAGCTGATGAGAACTGTAGGGCGCCTTTGGGCCCAAAGTTTTCAGCTATTATCCCGAGGATCAAGGGGTTTATGATGCCGCTCAGGTTTCCGAACATGCTATAGACGGCCATGGCTGTTCCCCGGTATTCTTCATCCGAGTTGGAGGCAACGTACACGTTTCCCGAGGTCAAGTATATCCCGTATGCGATGCCCTGTACTCCAAGAAGTACGCTTACCAATACCAGTAAGGAGATTTCTGAGACCCCGTAAATAGTCAAAGCCGATAGGGCTAACCCAAAGACCATCAATACCAACGAACTTATGCGGCCTGTTAAAGCACCCACTGGCAACCGCACTATTGTGCTGGCTAGTCCCCTTGCGGTGAAACCGCTACCGATTTCTGATTCATCAAACCCTACACTAGCCCCGTATACCGGGAAAAACAGGGTTAGAGCATTGAACATTAACGCGTTGAGATAGTTGGCTATTCCAGCTGCTAAGACTTTACGGTCTTTTATGATAGAGGATATTGTTATGGATGGACCAGTGGAGCCTCTAACTGGTTCACGGTGTTTCTCCTTTACAAAGTACAGTAATGATAGGCTCATGAACCCGAGCAAGGCGCTTACGAGGAAACTCGTACCATATCCATAGAGTTTTGCAGTTATTCCTCCAAGCAAAGGACCCAAGGTGAACCCAATTCCCATGCTTGTCATATACATTCCCTGTGCTGTGTTTCGGAACTCAGGTCTACTAATCTCGGTCATTAGGAGAAAACCGTTGCTAAATATCATACCTACCCCCAACCCCAGCATCAATCTCACTGGGTAGAGGTGAAGAGGCGATGCAACCAGAAGATAGCTAAGAGGCACTATAATGAAGAGAATGAGCCCCGGAATCATCATACGTCTTCTACCGTACTTGTCGCTGAGTCTACCGAGGGGAAGAGAGAATAGAAGCATTGCTAGCGCTGATATTGAACCATATGAGCCCAAGGTGCTTAGGCTTGCTCCTGTCTTTTGAGCGAAAGCCGGGAAGATCGGTATGATTGTACTGTGGCTGGCGTCTGCGAAGAAAATAGCGAGACAAAGCAAAATCACTTCACGGGAAAACCTTTGATTTTCGACTATTTCCTTCATACACGCAACAATGAACACCCGGGTTTAAACAATTACCGCAAACCACGCCACATATACTACCTTTATAATCCACTAACCCCAAAAACAGGTATGCCATACTGTAGCAACTGTGGTTCTCAGATAGTTGCAGGAAGCAAGTTCTGTAGCAACTGTGGCGCACCACAACAAACAACACCCCCACAACCAACCACTGCTCCGGCTCCACAACAGCCACAGCCACAAGGTGAACCCATCCAAGCCTACATCCAGCAATGCAAATACGGTTTTCCCGTCAACACATTCACACTATTTGTTACGAACCGTAGGATAATCGCAGCTAAGACAGGCGGACTAGGCGCAAACTTTGCGGCTGCAGGAGCAGCAAGCGGCGGAATAATCGGAGGGCTCATCGGGGCAGGAATAGATGCACGTGCAACTGGTGGGATGAACAAGAAAACACTAGAGTACAGTCAGTTGACGCCTGATCAGATGATATCCAGAGACAAGAAGAACTTTGAGATCCCGTTACCCAGTGTACAGAGTGTCGAGATGAAACAACCGGGTTTCATTGGTCAAGGTGAGATAAAGTTCATCACACCGGGAAAAGACCACAAATTCATGCTTGACGTATCAAAGGAGATATTCGCCCAGTATATCCCTATGCTACAGGGAATACTGCCTGGAAGAGTCTATGTAAAGTAGACAAACCCTATTTTTCTATTATCCTTCTCTAAACAATTGCTATTTGATATCATGGTATAAAATGCGCCATCCCAAGTCATTACTTGATTGAAATGACTAAAGCAATTGTACTCGTCGAGAACGGGTTCGAGGATATTGAGCTTCTTTACCCTTATTACAGGTTAATGGAGGCAGGATACAAGGTTGATGTTGTTGGTCCAACCAGTGGAGAAACTTACAAGGGTAAGAAAGGAGGAAGCATCAGCTCCAGCAAAGCACCCGAAGAAGTTGATGTGACTGAATACGATGTATTGATTGTACCTGGAGGTTGGGCACCAGACCGTATGAGAACCAAGGAAAACATGGTAAAATTAGTGAAAGAAGCTGATGAACATGGCTTGGTTATTGGAGCCATCTGTCACGCTGCTCAACTATTAATCGAGGCAGAGATAGTCAAGGGACGAAACTTGACTTGTGTAAAGAGCGTATCAACTGACGTGAAAAACGCTGGAGGCCGCTATACCAACGAGGCTCTCGTGGTAGATGGAAATCTTGTTACAAGCAGGTATCCAGCTGATATCCCGGTATGGATGCCAGCAGTAATTGAGAAAGCATCAAAATAATCTCCCCTTTTTTTAGCTTTACAATATAAGACGTCCTTCAATTGTTTTATTGATGAAGATTCGGCAACCAGTGTTTCTCCTAGTCTTGGCCTTGATAATGGTCTATGCTACTTTTTACGCCCCTGGGAGTAATGCTGAAAACTTTGCCTTGATTCAGAGAATGTATTCTGGTGAATTTCATAGCGTAAATCCTCTAATATTTTCGGTTTTCAATCTTTTAGGGGTATGGCCTATGATTTATGCCGTACTTGTTCTGGAGGAAGCAGAATCCCAGCCTTTCCCGGTTTGGCCTTTTATTTTATTGAGTTTCTTCATGGGGGGTTTCATTTATCTGGTTTATTTTGGGTTGAGAGAGCCAAGCCGTGTGTTGAGGCCTCAGATCAATTTGCAGAAACGCGTTGAAACCAGAAAAAACATGATTCTGTTATCATTGGTGGGATTATTGCTAGTTTTCAGACCAATGGGTTGGTTTATGGTGACTGGAGTGGATATATTGCTAGTTTTCAGACCAATGGGTTGGTTCACATTATGAGTCTTGATTTTATCTTAATCTCGTTGCTTTTCCCTTTGTTAGTAAAAGATGATATGATAAGGCGCGACAAATACAACCTGTTTGATTGGGCGATTTACTCTTTCATACCCGTTATTAGCGCTCTGTTTTATCTTAACAGACGGCTTGACAAGTAAACTCAAAGGGGTCAGTTTATAGCGGATTACTTGTTTCTTGTCTGTATGGATGATAACAATCTGGAGGACTGGGTCAGTAAGGCTGTAAAGTTTCTTATTGGCTTGTTATTGTTGATTGCTTCTAGGTTTGTTATCGGTTTTCTATTCGGGTTATTATATTATAGATGATTTTGTGATTTTTTTGAAAAGAGATATTACTTGTTTCACCGATTCTAATCCTATGATTGAGTTATCTGAGATACTCAAGAGTACTCTTCCAAATTATCCTACGTGTCCTGTTGCTGTTCTCGTAAAAACGCTAACAGGTGGCGTACCCGATAATATGACTGAGAAAGAGGTAATCGATTTACTCGCTTCTATTAAGAAGCATGAAGAGGAGCTTCGATTGTTCAGAAAACTACTAGAGCGGGAGTTATTGAACTATCAAGTAGAATCGATTCTCAGAGATAAAAACGAAGAAAACTAATTATGTCTGTTTAGAAACTGGTGTTTTATACTTTTCATGCCTGTTAATTATTTGTGTTGATTATGAAGGAAACAGCTTGGAACTGGATAGACACAAACCGAGACGAGATAACCGAGATCAGCGACAAGATCTGGGAGTACGCAGAGTATGGGCTCTGTGAGGACAAATCAAGTAAGCTTCTCGCTGAAACCCTTGAAAAACATGGATTCAAGGTAAAAACGGGTGTTGCAACAATGCCAACAGCTATAATTGCCGAGAAGGGAGAAGGTAAACCTGTAATCGCCGTCATGGGGGAATACGATGCCCTGCCTAATCTTAGCAATAAACGAGTACCCCACAAGGAGCCGTTGATTGAAGGTGGAATGGGTCACGGATGTGGACATAATATCCATGGCACAACGGCCTTAGCTGCTGCTATCGCCGCCGGGAAAGCACTAGAGGAACACAAACTGAAGGGCACCATACGGTTCTATGGTACGCCTGCTGAGGAGAACTTTAGCGGAAAACGTATCATGGTGAATCATGGTTTATTTGATGATGTGGACGCTGCCCTGAGTCACCACCCGGGAAGTCTGAACGTGGCAACACTAGCCAGCAGTAACGTAATCAGTGGTTGCAGATTCCACTTCTATGGGAAGTCAAGTCACGCAGCTGGTAACCCAGAGGCTGGTAGAAGTGCCTTGGATGCTGTTGAGTTGATGAATGTTGGAGTAAACTATCTACGAGAACACATTATTCCCGAGGCGAGAATACACTATGTCATTGAGTACGGTGGTGGGCAACCCAACGTTGTGCCAGACTATGCCCGAAGCCACTACTATATACGTGCACCTGAACAGGACTTGCTGGAGCCTATCAAGGAACGTGTTATGAAGATAGCTGAAGGCGCCGCCATGATGACTGAGACAAGGCTTGAGGCTGACATTGGTTACGGAGGATACCATAAGATACCCAACCGCGTCTTGAGTGAGATCGTTACCGCAAACATGAGGGCGGTAGGAGAACCCCAGTATACCTCTGAGGAGTATGCTTTCGCCGCGGAGCTAGCACAGAGCATCGAATTGGAGGACCGTGAGACTGCGCTTAGAAAGAACAAGGTGCCTGACTGGGAGAAATACGTGGATAAGGATATTGTTACCACTATCTTTGATGCGTGGAATGATGGTACCACGAGTCCCGGAAGCACCGATGTTGCTGATGTAAGCTGGATCACACCCACCATGGAGTTCAACACCGCGTGCAACATCAACGGAGCACCGGGTCATAGCTGGCAGTTCACCGCTTGCAGCGGTACAGCTGTTGGGCATCGGAGCTTGATCTTTGCGGCTAAGACGATGGCTGGCTCTGTTTTGGATCTATTGACTAATCCTGATCGTGTTGCTGATGCACGTGAGGAGCAGTTGAAGCGTCTGCGTGGTAAAACCTATGATAAGGACCCCACGGTTGAGGCTCCATTGGAGAAAGCTAGAGAGCTCGCTAAAGAATACATGGGTAAACATTAACCCCTTTTTTTTATTTTGATTAGACCAGATCTGAGTCTATTTTATTTTGGTAGTTTGATGGTTATTGTTGTGCCTTTACCCGTTTTTGAGGTGATTTTAATCGTTCCTTCATGGGATTCAACTACTTGTCTTACAAAACTCAAGCCAAGTCCCATGCCCTTCTGTTTTGTAGTGTAGAATGGTTGACCAATTTGGAGTAGGCTTTCTTCTGGGATGCCGACTCCTGTGTCACATATTATTATCATCAGATTTTCTCCTTTGAGGTGGCAGTCAATTGTTATGGCACCCCCTTCAGGCATTGCTTCTACGCTGTTTTGGAGAATGTTTGAGATGGCTCTTAGCAACCTGTTATAATCAATCGACCAAACAAGGGTTTCATCAATGTATAGACTTGTTTCTGCCTTATCTCCAACTTTGGTTTTTATCGCAGTTTGGATAAGTTCGCTGATGTTGGCTTCTTCCTTTTTTAACTCCCCATTAATAGACTGTGTTTCCCAGTCCTCAAGAATAGTTTTAACATAGTTTATCTGGGCTCCTAGAATAGTTCTCATTTTTTGGTTGTCTGGATCTGTGCTTAGTATATGGACTGCATTGTTGATGGCTTGTAGAGGGCTTCTTATATCGTGTCGTACTTGGTTGTGGATTTCTTGGAAACTTTTTATCGATTCCTTGATTTGCTGTTCTGCCACTAACTCAATTTTTCTTACATAATTCAACCTATTACAAGCCATTTGTATGTGGCTGGCTAAAATTTCAAGCATCAGCTTGTGATCTTTGTTAAAGGCGTTTACAAAGTTGTGCTCAACATTCAGTACCATCACTGTTTTACCGTCGACTACTACTGGGACATCGAGTTCTGACAATGAGCTCACAGAACCAAGTAAATAATCAGGGCTTTTTCGTGTGTCATCAACCATTATTGTCTTTTTGGTTTTCGCTGCTTTCACCGTTAAACCGGGTCCATCTAATGGCAGGCGGATTCCATCATGCTGTTCATCAAAAGTGTGTAGCACAAGCTCATTGTCGTCTGCTACTAGAATACTGGAAAACTCAAAATCTAGCGTGGTTTTCATTGCATCCTTGGTTATCTCGATTATTTCTTCGATGTTCTCTGCATTGGATAGTTTGTCAACGTGTTTGTGGAGAGCGTTCAGTCTTTTTCTCGACCTTATTCTTTCTTTAATGTCTCGGGCTACTATGATATAGACTCGGCTTTCTTCAATGACTGCAGCCCTAATTATTACCTCAACATCAACCAGTTCTCCATCGAATCGTACTAGATTAACCTCGTATAATCCGGTTGATTCATCAAGCCCTCTTGCCAGTGCACGTACTTTTTCTCTTAACCCTGGATGAATTATTTCCAAGGCATCTGCGCCTATTAGTTCTGTTGCTTCACCGTATCCTAGTAGTTTGGAAACTGCGGGGTTTGCGTATATGATTCTTCTATCTTTTACCACAATTAGGGCGTCGGGAAGTTTTTCCATTACTTCTTTTGGTAAATTATTGAAACCAAATAGCAGACGTTCCAAAACAGGTGCCTCAATGCATACAAAAAGGAATTTTCTTTAAAATAGAAAATGGATTTCAAATATTAGTTATAAAATTAGATTTCTCCATCGAAAAAGGTACTTTCACAAATGAAAAATAGAGTTTTATTAAGGAAAAGGTAAGTGGGTCATCGTTTGTATGCTATTTTCCCATCGATTACCGTCATCAAAGTTGTAACCTTGTTTAGATCATCATGTTTGATGCTCAATGGGTCACGATCAACCACCACCAAGTCGGCTAGCTTGCCTACCTCAACTGTGCCTTTGATATCTTCTTCCCAAGCCGCGTATGCACCGTCTATACTGTAAGCCTTGATGGCTTCTACTGGTTCAACGCCTTCTGCTGCGTATAGGACGTCTCCACTGCTGGTCTTTCTTGTAACCATGCTGTAAATGGCTAACCATGGGTTTGCGTCACAGATGCTTGCATCGCTGTGTCCTGGAGCAGGTATTCCTCGGTCTATTAGGGTACGGTGGGGCCACATGTATTTCATGGCCTCAGCTCCTCGGTTCGCCTTGTAAGCATCCCCTAAGTCGTGGAGGAAACCGGTTGCTGAGGCATCTATTACGTCTAGTTTTAGCAGTCGGTCTTGTATTGCAGGGGTGACATAGCAGCAGTGCTCGATTCTGTGTCTGTGGTCATCTCTGGGATACGCTTTTAACGCTTTTTCAATGGCATCAAGAGACCTGTCTATTCCACGATCTCCTACTCCATCGAGTCCAACCCTGATCCCAGCCTTGTGTGTCATGAGAACCCGTTTCTCGATATCGTCTTGATCGTAGAGCAGTATGCCTGTGTTTTCTGGCTCTCCTACGTAGGGTTCATAGTATGCTGCGGTTCTGCCGCTTGTACTTGTATCAAAGACCCACTCTGCCTCAGTGATCTTTAGCCACTCATCCCCGAAAGGTGTCTCTATTCCTGCGGCTATGGCGCCTTCTACCATGCCTTCGTCTCTTCCGCTGAGATGGACGGCTACTCTTATGCCTAGTTTTCTTTCTCTTTTCAGTGCCTGCATGGCTTTGAACTCTGTTGGGCTTACCATGCTTGCGTGGATGCTTGTTAGTCCTAGTCTTATGCATTCATCAAACACTAGCTGTAAGCCTTCGTAGAATTCCTCGAAACTGTATGGCGGCATTATATGATAGACAAGGTCTTTGGCTGATTCACGTAGTAGCCCTGTTGCTTCTCCATTTTCATCACGTTCGATTTTGCCGTGATGTGGGTCTGGTGTATCCTTGGTGATTCCAGCTTCTTTCAACGCTAGACTGTTTGCTACTCCATTGTGTCCATCGCGTCTCTGGATATACAGTGGGTTCTCTGGGGCAACTTTATCCAGTTCTTCTATGGTGGGGTATCTTCCCATCTTCACGTCATCCATGCGGTATCCGAGAATCCAGTCACCGGGCTTCACCTTGGAGACCTTTTCTTTCACCGCTTCAAGCATCTCCTCAACTGAGTTAAATCCGGGTCCACATTCAACGCCTCTGACTAGGTACGCGCCCCAGCTTCCACCGGGGTGCATGTGGCTGTCAATCAGCCCGGGTAGCAACGTCTTACCGGCTAAGTCGATGATTTGTGTTTTTTCTCCAACTGTTTCCAATATTTTTTCGGTACTGCCTACTCGCAGAATTTTTCCGTCTTTTACCGCGACAGCCTCTGTTATTGTGTCGTTTTTATCAAGGGTAACTATTTTTCCATTTGTAAACGCTAGATCAGCGCAAAGATCATCTGGTAGAACCATGCCTGAATACAGGCTTCAAAGGCTTAAGATACTTATGAACATCTCTGGCTCTAGATGATATCCTGTTCCATTTGCCTAGTTTTTATGAGTATCTTAGCCATCAAAACAAGCATTACACCTGATAACCCAGTCAACATGATTTCCAATACGATTCCTATTGTATTCCTCTTTATTCACCCCATAATTCGAGTGTATACCTAAAATCCTACAGAATAGAACAAGCATTCAAAACCATAGAACACCTGAGCCTTTGCTTTTTTTGGTTATCCTAAAACGTCTTAAGGGTAATCTGCACCTTTCAAATGGAAAGAATATGGTGAATATAGTGGATTCTGCTTGCAAGATTCATGAAGAGGCTTGGATGAAAGCCATAGCGGAGGCGCCAAGCGACAAGTACACAAAGTATGGTTTGTACACGACCCGGGTTCTCGTTTTAGCTCATCCAGAGATATTACTGAAAGCTGATTCTAGGTTCATTGATCATATCACAACCAACAGAGGTTACAGCAACTCATACGCTGTCAAGGACGTGCATAGCCGAGAGTTCTTGACGGATATGCAGTTCAGGAAATATCCTCCATTCAGCTTTGATGCCGTAGATTTCTCGGGTTTCAACCTCACATCATTCAAAGATATCTATCCAGAAGGATACCCTGTCTTGGATATACTGGACAGGCGAATGCTCCCAGTAGCTAGTACTCTAAAGACCCGTACAAATACGATAACTGAGTTAGAGAAAGCAGCCTTATTGTATCAACGGGAACGGGTAAACCGTGGAGGATACGATGGGCTATACGTTATTCACTGTTGGAACGAGAAAAGCTACCTCTATGTTGATGATGTTCTAATTAATGCGGAGAACGAGGAAAAAGTGGATATCATTGATGGGTCTCCATTATTGATATTCAACGAAGAGAACGTCTGGTTCCCACTAGTTGATCGAAACGACCCAGACCTAACGCTCCAGAAGATTGTGGAAAAACACGCCAAACCTGATACGGCTTCAGACCTATCCGACTTTGAGGCGAAAATCATCAAACAGTTGAAAAAAGTCACCCAATTAACCTCCGAGCCTCAATATGCAATGGCTGAGATCTGCTGCCTTCGAAGCACAGGAAGACAAACATGTACCACCCCGTTATCAGAGTGGTTCCCACTCCACAGCCTTTGGGATACCGCTCTTCCAGCGAAAAAAGCGAGAGCATGGCAATACTATGGATACCTTGAACAGATACTCATTAGGGGAAACAAGCTCAGTCCTCTCGCAGCATACCTAGCAGCCATATCAGAAGCCGCTTCAGGATATGATAAACTGGTGGTGTTGAACAAAGAATGGGTGGGCAGAGTGGCTATTCCCAACTATGGGTACGTCTGGGGACATCTCTGGGACGAGTGCTTAGTTGAATACAGTATTGATGAGTCTTTCAGAACAAGTGCAGGACACTGTATGGTACAGGGCATGATAATGAGCGCGGTGCTAGAGATGGTTGGAATAGATAACTGGCTTATGGAAGGCGAGGTACCGGGAAGTCATCACTACGTCTGGATACCAGAATACGAGGCAACCTTTGACAACTCACGTCTCAAGATATCAATGAACAACGTGATCCTTGACCTGTCTCTTATACACATCTGACGCTGCCGACGAATTAGACGGTGTAGATCTCGGTGGTCGCCGTATCAT
>CALGBN010000134.1 GCA_937877765.1 Candidatus Bathyarchaeota archaeon
GGGCTCGGCAGCCTGTTTCAATCAGGAGCCGGACTATAAGCCGGTCCCTCTTTCTATCGAATGGATATTCTAGGCATTTCTCAATGTCCTCATCCGTGAACCACCGCTTCGAGTGCTTGCGCTTCCACGCCTGTTTATCGTGGTTGGAGATTTTGTAGGTGAAATCCGTTGGGATTCCGGCCCATCTCAGGAAAATCTTGACGTTCCTGAAGTGTTGGGCCACCGATTGATCTGTTAGCTGTCGGGTGCCCTTCAGCCATTCCGTAAACGCTTGCTTGCGCCTTTGCCCATACGGGAGGTGAATAACTGTCCTTCCTCAGAGTCTATTTCATCTAGATTCAAAACATCTATGCCAAGCCCTGCAAGCATTGCGGCTCCTCTTGCAGTTGCCTCAATATTATTTCCTCTGTAAACGGGTGTGCCGAGAATATCTGCTTGGAACTGCATCAAGAACGTGTTATTTGTTGCGCCTCCATCAACCTTCAAGGTCTTTACATTGTAGCCACTGTCTTTTTGCATGGCTTCAACTAGGTCCATGGTCTGGTAAGCGATAGATTCTAGCACTGCTCGTACTATGTGGGCTCTGTTTGTTCCACGTGTTAATCCAGTTATTGTGCCTCTCGCGTACTGGTCCCAGTGTGGTGCCCCTAGCCCTGTGAAGGCGGGTACAATATAGACCCCGCCGTTATCAGGGATTGATAAGGCTATTTCAGCTGTTTCTTTTGCTGAATCTATGATTTCTAGTCCGTTTCTTAGCCACTGGACAGCTGCACCAGTTGTGAAAACACTTCCCTCCAACGCGTAGACGGTCTTACCTTTGATGCTCCACGCGATAGTAGTCAGCAGGTTCTCGCTCGGTACAAGTTGATCCCCGGTGTTCATGAGTAAGAAGTTCCCGGTTCCATAGGTGCATTTGGAGTCACCGGGGTCATGGGCTTTGTGTCCGAATAATGCTGCCTGTTGATCGCCTGCACAGCCTGTTATGGGTATTTTCTCTCCGAATATGGTTGGGTCTGTGTAACCGAATAAGCCACTTGAGTCAAGTACAGCTGGAAGCATTGACTCTGGTACCTTGAATAGGTCTAAGAGTTCAGTGTCCCACATATGGTTCTTTATATTGTAGAGTAGGGTGCGGGATGCGTTACTTGGATCAGTCGCGTGGGTCTTTCCACCTGTGAGTCTGTAGATGAGGTATGTGTCTATTGTCCCGAAGAGGAGTTCTCCTGATTCAGCTCGCCTACGTGCATCCTCCACGTTGTCCAGTATCCAATTTATCTTTGGCGCTGAAAAATAGCTATCAGGTATTAGCCCTGTTTTTTCTTTAATCATTGAACCATATTGTTTTTTGATCTCTTCGATGGTATCTGAGGTTCTTCTGCATTGCCAAACTATCGCGTTGTAGATTGGTTTTCCTGTTTTCTTATCCCAGACAAGCGTGGTCTCCCTTTGATTTGTGATGCCGATACATGAGATATTGGTGACATCGAGACCAGAATCACCTAGGGCGTCTTCAATTGCATCTAATTGGGCAAGCCATAGTTCCTCTGGGTTGTGTTCAACCCATCCGGGCTGGGGGTAGATCTGTGTAAACTCACATTGACCTGTGGAGATGGGGTCTAGGTTATGGTTGTAGAGTATGGCTCGTGCGCTGGTCGTGCCTTCATCCAGTGATAAGATAATGTTTTTCACAGGTACCGGAAATTGATCAAACTATTGCCTATTTGAGGGTATCTCATTTGGTTCTGGTTTCATGATTTGAGTATGATTCTCCAATACTGGTCTTGAATAGATGTTTAATAAACAGAAAAGGATGAAACTTTGATAGGCTTGAGAAAATACTCCCTTTTCGTCATAATATTTTTCCTTCTAACCCAAACAACAGCATACGGTTTACTGGTCTCCCCAGAAACACAGGTAGAAGGCTATTTCTATGGATCATATCTGGGTGGGTCCGGACGAGACGATATCAGAGACCTGATTCTAGACCCAGATGGAAACATGATAGTGCTGGGAGGCACTTTCTCACCTGACTTCCCGATAGTTGACGCTTATCAGGATACGTTTGGTGGCGGTGTTCAGCCGGAGGAGCCTCCATATTATGGTGGTGATGGTTTCGTAGCTATGTTCTCGGCTGCTGGAGAGTTAGTGTGGTCTACTTTCTTGGGTGGTTCTATGCTTGAGAACTGTGAGAGGGGTGTTCTTGTGGGTGATGAGATCATCGTTTGTGGGGTAACAAACTCAGATGACTTGCCTATCACTGGTGATGTGGGTCAGGTTTCTTATGGTGGTGGATTGGGGGATGCGTTTTTAGCTGTTTACAGTACCGGTGGTGAGCTGCTGAGGTCTTCTTATTTTGGGGGTTCTGGGGCGGATGTGCCGGATGATATCATTGTAAGGGGTAATGGAGATGTAATTATGGTAGGTTATACGGACTCGGATGATTTGCCGGTTACAGGAGATGCGTTTCAGGATAGTCTTAGTGGGGAGGCAGATGGTTTCATATTGAAACTTGATCCTCAGAGCCTTGAGATTAGTTATTTATCTTATTTCGGTGGCTCAGAAAGGGATAGCATAGGGGATATTGAGATCAATCCGGTTGATGGTTTCTTTTTAACTGGAAATACTAATAGCGGTGATTTCCCGGGAACTGATTCTCTGGAAGCGCTTCCATTCCAGTCCAGTATAACTGGCTCTGAGCGAGACATCTTTCTAGCCCGTTTTAATGAAGCGTTTGAGTTGGAATATGCCACTTATCTGGGTGGCTCAGAAATGGAAGACTGTTTTGGGTTGGCGGTGGATTCACAGGGTTCAGCCATATTGTCTGGTAGGACTTGGTCTCCTGATTTCCCTACTGTTGATGCGTATCAACCAGATTATAGCGATGTGGAGGTTGATGGTTTCTATACTAAGTTTTCACCTGAAGGAGACTCATTGGTGTTCAGTAGTTATCTTGGGTACAATGGTTGGGATACGTTGAACAGGATATGTGTCACATCAGAGGATAGTATTTTGTTGGCGGGTATGGCGGATACGAGTGATTTCCCGGTTGTATCGGGTTTTCAGGATTCTAAGAGGAGTGGAACTGATATCTATTTGCTGTTGCTTGAATCAGATGGAACTCACTTATTTGCTTCTTATCTGGGTGGTGGTGGCATGGAGCATCCGTGGGATTGTATAATTGATGATGGGTACGTGTATGTTGTGGCTCAAACCGCATCCTCGGACATAATAACATCAGATGATGCTTACATGAGTGAATACGCTGGGAACACAGATGGATACATTTTCAGATTACAGCTAGAGGAATACTTGGCTCAAGCTGATTCGGGTGAAAACCAAGAAGAAGATACGGGATCATCTAATTATTGGACATCGTATCTCGTTGTTACTGTCTTTGTTGTTGGTATCTTTGCAGGATGGTATTATTTTACGAGGAAAAATACTCAATAAAACCAAACTGTCTACTCTCATGTAACAAGTATATTGAATTTCTCGCAGTATAACAAAGGGGTTTTCATGGTAATAAGGTTATTACTATGATACTTTGGTGCATAATGCCTATCAATATCATGAAAGTTTATGACGAAATAATTAAAAATGGATTAAGAAAAAAACAAAACTTATTAGTTTATGCAGAAGGCGGAAGAAACTATTCTGGGCAAGGATTAATGAAGATTCGGTCAGGAGCTATTGGACAGGTAGTAGATATTGTTGATGAAGGAAATAATATTTGGAATATAAGCAAGGTGCCAGGTATAAATATAATTGGAGGAGTATATCTTGCCGGAAATTATTGGCATGACTACACTGGTGTAGATACTGATGGAGATGGAATTGTAGACACTTTACATCAAAATATAACAATATATGATAATGATGTAAATGATATGGACCCGAATATAGGAAATATATCTGTTGAGCTAAGATTAAATGAAGAAGGCAAACACGAAATAAGATGGTACAGTGTGGATGAAGCAGGAAATACTGAAACACTGCATACCCAAATTCACTATGTTGATTCATCTCCACCAGAAACAACAATAGAATTTGGCACACCATATTACAGCAATGGAAATATATGGATTACCTCATCTACTTCAGTTTATATAAATTCAACTGATTTGCCAGAATGTGGATGTGGAGTAAAAGAAATTTGGTATAGCTATGACAATGGAACAACATGGAATGTTGTTCATTCAAATAAAGCAAAATTAAGGATTCCAACACAATGTAATCATACAATAAAATGGTATGCAATAGATAATTTAGGCCATGTTGAATCAATGCATTCAAGGAATGTTAGTGTAGATGTGAGGGGACCGGAATGCAGCATAAATATTGGAGAGCCAAGTTACAATGATTATGTAACAAGTTCTACACCAATAAGGATAAAAGCAATTGATTTGCCAGAATGTGCATGTGGAGTAAAAGAAATACATTATAGCTATGATAATGGAACAA
>CALGBN010000135.1 GCA_937877765.1 Candidatus Bathyarchaeota archaeon
GGCGACCACCGAGATCTACACCGTCTAATTCGTCGGCAGCGTCAGATGTGTATAAGAGACAGGATGAATACGGATGGTGATATTTATCAAAATGATTTAACAATAAAAAGTGGTTTACCTCGATATCAAATTTTTCGCATTGTGTCTAGATTCGAGAACTATGGTATCATAGAGAAAGAACGATTTGGTATGACTAATTTAATCAGGTTAAAATTGGGTCATGTTGAGTTTGATTAAGTATTGCAACCTGTTGCAACAAGATTTTATCCCTTGGAGCATTGCTTCAACCTTTTGCTATGAATAATAAGAAAATATTCCTAACAACACTTGTTGCACTCGTAGCATTCGCTACTATATTAACAGCTTCCGCTGATGAACGAGGATGCTGGACATACTATCAATACTCTGACGATATTGCAGTAGGTGATGGTATAAACCAATTCACAGTTCATAGAGATGCAGGAGACGCATACGCGGTACTAGTTTCTTCCTCAGGTAAATGTACTCTGGAGTACGAATGGGATTATCCATACTTCAGTGTATGCATATCTAACGATGATACGCAGACGATCTCTGTAACTTGGAGAGAATACTTTTACGAGACCTAGAAGGACTAAGATTGACCACATATAGGAAAGCACATGGAAGTGACACATGGCACCTGCAGAAACTGTTCAAAAGACCCAAAATCAAACTACATTCAAAGCTATAGTAAACCCACATCCGGTGAACTATGCGACGAATGTAAGTCAAAAACGGAAACAAATGACTGTAATTAATCTCTTACCTTTTTTATTGTAGCAAGTTGTTGCAAGTAGACGTTAAAAGGTTTAACTTTAACTGATTGTATCGAAGTCTCAGGGTCTTGTCAACAAGGCATCCTGAGGGCTTCATAAACAAAAAGTGTGTGAGAAAAATGAAAAAAAACAGCGTGACGTTTTTTACTATAATAGTATTCCTCCTCTCGTTTTTAACAGTACCAACTTTTGCAGTACCAACTTATTCAAATAGTAACAGAGATGCTATCCGTGAGGATAGTGCAACTAATATTGTCATTGGAACTCCCATAAAAGAGAGTACACAATATAACGCAAAAGTAAACCAGATTCCGTATACAGTAATGGAGTTTAAAATAGACTCAGTACAAAAAACAAGTACCGAGCTAAAACAGACTATTTTCATCTATTATGAAGGAGGAGAAGTCAATGGAGAAAAAGTTCTTGCTTACAGAACGCCTTGGGGTAAAATATCTTTAGAGTTGAATAAAAAAGTGAAACTATATCTTGCTAAAGGAGATACGTTCTCAGATTACTACTACGTCATTGGATATGAAACTCTAGAAAAAATAGACGACAAAATGATGCTCGATTCGCCATCAAGCTACTATATGTATGAATATTATGGCGCTGGATTCGAGTGGACTGGAATTTACTATACAGACTGTTCTGATATAGACTATTACTTAACGACATATCAGTTACCAGAAGAACTTGAAGAGGAAGATTGGGAATCTGCAATTGATTCCGGATTTACCGCTTGGAATAATGCAGGTGACACAGATATTGACTTTGATAACGCAGGAACTAGATATTCCTTGGCAATAGAAAATGACTACAATGAGATAGGTTGGATAGACCTAGACTGGAGCGTAGTTGGTGTTTGTATCCTTCGACCAGAGGAATCCAACGAAAAAACTGAATTTGACATATGTCTAAACATAGATCATACATGGTGTATAGGTAGTGAGTTTAATGAATACGATGTCCAAAACTGTATTACACACGAAGCAGGACATGCAATAGGTTTAGATGACCTTTACCTGAGTCCTTCTTCTAGTAATACAATGTATGGCATTATAGCTCCTGCTGAGACAAAGAAACGAACTCTTACTTCAGGTGATGAAAACGGAGCTCAGTTTGTTGCCCCTGATCATGCGAAACCATCTGTAAGCATATCAGAGCCTGATGAAGACGATGATATGGATGCCTACACAGGTAATGATATTATCGCTACTGCATCTGTGACTGAAGGAAGCATTAATAATGTAAAATTCAAAGTTACAGATGACATACTTGGTTATGAATCTTCATGGACATCTATGTCGTATTCGGGTGGACAATGGAGTGGTTCTTGGAATCCTGGATCGAAAACGGGATACTATTATATAACAGTTAGAGCTGAATCATCCTATGGGAATTATGGCTATGACACAGTTAGGGTGTATTGTCCAGGTCCCATATAATTTTTTTAAAAACAGGTGAATAACTTGGATAAAAGATCAAGAAAAGATTTGTGTATCGTATTAATCGTGTTGTTTATAATTGCATTTCTTTATTATATCTATGGTCCAAAATTTGCTTAAATTTAGTAATCCAAAACACAATCCTACCAATGTTACCATATCCCTATTTTGAGGTGGCTTAGGTTCAGGATCATCAATTAATCTATTTCCTTCTCTATCAAGCATTCTATGATCAATCATAATGGCTCGTACCTGTTCTTTACCCTATTTCTCAACGAATTGTTTAGATACTAATTTTGCATTATGCCGTGTCCATTGATGACTTGTATCATAGAGTTGTGGAGGTTCCTGTAATAGAGTTTAAAATAGACCACTTGGGATATGCAGATATGCCCTACAGCTACCCCATCACAGACTCAGACCTCTACGTCACCATAACCGCTGCAACAAACACAAACATCACAGACATCAACACAACACTATCAGAGCTAGACAAACGGGTAGCTGGCACAGTCTTCCAGTTATTCGATGCAGACAAGATCACAAACCAACATCAACTCTACTACGCGGCTGCTAACGCTTACTATGCGATGGAGAGCGGGGGTAACATCAGCAATAAACTGGACGTAGAGACCTTGCTATATGCTTCTGCACAGAACCAGATATCAAAGGCAATCAAGCTCATCGGAGTCTCTAGCAAAACCAGACGAATAGCAGTTGTAGTTGTCTCAGAACAGGAAAACGACCTCACAGCATCAAAGGTAGCTGATATCTTGGGTGATGTGGATGACAAAGCCCTAGAGATGGATCAAGGGAAATTTGAGGCATTGAAGAAACTATACGAGATAACAGACACAGCAATAGAAACAGTAGGCTGTGACAGGTACAAGGCGCTAACCAGCTTGATTACTGAGAAGAGTACGCTGATTAGTCTGAGAAGATAAGCTTCGCTCGCTCGATCTGCACCTGAAACAACGCATCATCGGGTACAATCGAAACCCCAGTCTTATCCCCCATAATCTCCACTAATACAACCCAGTCAGGGTTCTCCAAGTCAACCGGGTTATCAAAGACCGCAGCAACAGGCTCAATAACCTCAAGACTCCTTAGCTCTGTTCTACGTTTCTCAAGAGTCACCCTGAATTTGTCACCCTCACCTACTCTTGGTTTCTGGTTCTCAACCTCAGCGACAATATCATCGATACTAGTATTCACCCAATTCAGCACAGGTAGTACCCTGTAGAGTTTATCATACCTGTCAGGCTCTTCCTTCATGTGTTCCCGTAGTCCACGTATTGCCTCCACTGGGTCGAGCGTGGTCTGACCCCAGATTATTCCCCTGATCCGTGTCTTGTTCACCTTGGGCTCAGGGTCTCCTAGTGCTCGTAGGTTCATCCATAGCTGGCTACAGGCTGCACCCATTGTGATCTTATCTGTTGTCGCTAGTAGGTTGTACTCCATGCTGTTCACACATAGAAACCGCTTGAAGGTTTTTTATATTGCGCAAGCCACCCACCAGTGAACAAAATGAAGGTCGGGTCAAGATGCGGCTACTGTCTGCTGCACCGTGGATATAACATGATTAAGCTCAGCACAGACGACGAGGAGACACGCAGAGAGGCAATGATAGCCCTACTCCAGTTGATGGGAGAAGAATTCAACGAGGAAACAGTACCCTCGGTCCTCGGAGCAGAAAGATGTAGACTCATCGCACGAATAACAGGATGCA
>CALGBN010000136.1 GCA_937877765.1 Candidatus Bathyarchaeota archaeon
TTATCACGGTCTTGACCCAGTCGGGGTCCTGATCTGGGTGGTCCTGTCTGTAGTGGGCGCCTCTGCTTTCCCTGCGCTCCATTGCTGCCCTGATGATGTACTCACAAACGTCTAGAGCCATCAAAGCCTCCAATGCGTTCAATAGCTGTTTTCCGGGCTTCGCCAATATATTGCGTGCACTGTCGCGTAGCTCTCCAAGTCGCTCATATGCTGCAACAAGCGAATAACTGTCTCTTATGACTCCCACGTTTTCCCACATGTTCTCACGCACAAGACCCATCAAAGTTGGTGGAGTATAGCCTACGTCACGGAAGGTGAGTTTCTCGTATCTTTCAAGCTCAGGTTTGGCAAGCGTCTCAATGTCCTCAAAGTCATGGGTTTCCGCGTACTCGACTGCACGATGAGCTGCTCTTACACCAAAGACAGTTACGTCTGTTAACGCGTTTCCACCGTGTCTGTTTGCACCGTGGACGCCACCCATTACCTCTCCTGCAACTATTAATCCAGGTACATCTGTCTCGCCATATGTGTTGGCGACTACTCCACCCATGGTGAAGTGGCTTAAGGGTGCGATTCTGATGAGTTTCTCGTCCGCATGGAGCGTTTCCCTGTAGTACTTGTTGTTCGCCATGCCATACCAGTCGTCTGGTTTCCCGTTTTTCACTACCTCACGTGCATCAAGCAATACAGCTCCTTCAAGTCCAAAGCCGTCATGAACCTCACGCATCATGGCTCGTGATAATAGGTCTCGGCTCTTGGCGATGTATGGTCGCTCAGTGACGTGGTGTTTTGCGGGTATATCCTCGCCTAGGGTGTTGACTATCTTGCCCTCCCAGACCACTTTACCGTCTACAAGTAGTGATGGTGCATCTGGTTCAGCTAGTGCTAGGGGGAAGAACTGGCAGAACTCCATGTCTCTTAGTCGTGCACCGGCGTTGTATGCGAGGTAGTAGCCGTCGCCGGTGGTTCTTAGTGGGCAGTCTGTTCGTTTGAATAAGCCTCCTGCTCCGCCTGATGCTAGGAGTATAGCTTTTGTTTGAAATATGACGGGTTGGTCTTCTCGTCCATGATAACCGACGGCACCTACAACGACGTCGTCTTTCTTGATCAACTTGGTAATGATGGTGTTCTCGATGAACTCGACGCCAAGGTCCCTGAGGTACTTGACCTGTGGTAATGTGATGCCTTGTCCTAGTTTGGTCTCAGGTGCACCGACGTTTATGCCTCCACGGTGCTCATTGACCACGCAGCCATACCTGTCTCTTATACACATCTGACGCTGCCGACGAATTAGACGGTGTAG
>CALGBN010000137.1 GCA_937877765.1 Candidatus Bathyarchaeota archaeon
TTTTTCAAGCAGAAGACGGCATACGAGATGTAGAGAGGTCTCGTGGGCTCGGAGATGTGTATAAGAGACAGCAATCTAAACGAACAGTCCAAGTTCCTGCGGCATCTGGGGTCCAAGCCGCTGTGTAAAGTCCAGATGAACCTATTTCAGACATCGTGCCAGATGCGTGAACTGAATCTGATTCATCATAGACATAATATGTGATGGTTTTACCACTTGAGTAAGCATAAAGTTTTGTTTCTATTTCTTCGTTAATCTTTGCCCCCATTAGAACAAAACACTCCTAATATACTCTACCATAAGATTTACTATCGGGGTAAATATTAATGTTATTATTGATGTTGCCAATGTTATGTATAATCCTAAACGCTTTACACTTATTTCTTCGGACTTAACTTTTATCTCTCTATCCGATTTCATATGTTTTTCGATCTTCAATAATGTTGTTTTTATGTCTTTAATATCACCATTTATGTTTGTGATATCGTTTTGTATTCCACCACGTCCATCTGGACCAAAAAGTGCTAGGTTTTGACGCGTCATTTTTTCACTTATCTCGTTATACGTTCTAGCACATTCTGAGCGAGTCACATAATGTATTGGTATATCATTATCAACCATATTATACAGCCTCCAACCATCCTGAATCACTTAAAGGCATCCATGAACAATGCCAATGTATCGCCCCAGACGCTAGAGCCGAGGAGATGTTCACCCTAATATAGGTATCGTTATTATTGTCCGCTATGAGGGTGAGTGGTGAATGTAAATCCTTATACGTTCCCTCTGCCACACCTGGTGATGCACTTGAGCTATATATCAACGTATCAGAGACATCTCCTATGCGTAGTAACGCTGAGCCAACTGGAGCGGAGTCTATATCCGGCGCGCTGACATTGTTAGTTATATCAGTCTCGCCACCCGTAGAGTACAATGATAGATGTATATTGCTTGATGTATTGGGGATAGCAGTTTCAACTATACCATATATGTCTTTAACCTCAACTGTCCCAGTTATTTTGAATAAGTTATACGCGGTGTCGGCTCCGCTGAAGGTTAATATATAGTTTTTAACATTATCAAAGTCCCAGTTAGTCCACACAGCGTTATGCCCGGGATCATACCATGGTCCATCCTCCCTTCCACTGTAGCAGTCGTCTATATGTCCGTTTGAACAAGTTGACTCCACGTAGAACGAGTATTGTGCGTGTCCCTGTGATCCACAGTTCTTGATTCTGAATTTGTCTGCTGTTCCGCTTATCCAGTAACCTATACTATTCTGAGCGGTGTCTCCACTCGTGCAACAGTCTACTAGTCGAACCTTGTCACCTGTTATCTTGAACGCCGCTGTTTTAGGGTCAGCACATCTACAATTTGTGATAACTGCTCCGTTTCCAGTTATCTCATACCCTATTGCACCTGAACTTCCCGCAGGTACTCTTATGTCATGAAGATAGTTCCATAATCCGGTAACTTTTATGGCTGATTTATTTGCTACTGGTTCAACTCTGAGTGCGCTTCTAGGTGAGCTTACCACGCAGTAGTTTCCGGATAATGTGAGTGCTTCGTTTGTCTGTCCCTGTATGATTGCCCCCGCTTCACACCATAACTCTAACCCGTTTTTATCTAAGTCAACGTCTTCAGCGTATGTCCCAGCCTCAACGTAGATTCTGTCATCCGCTGACGCCTGTGATACTGCGTGTGTTATCGTAGCGAACGGAGTGTTTACTCTACCGTTGTTTGAGTCGTTTCCATGTGAGTCAGATACAAACCATAGATTTCCAGTGAATTTTCCCATATGTGCTAGTTCATCAGATGTGGCTTTAAGGCTGTCCGTTGATTCATTAAATCCTGATCCTTTAAGATCATCAACAGTGACCCTATATCCTGCCAAATCTAGTACAACACCACATATCCTACTGTCTTAATATCTGTTGACCCTGATCTGATCACACTGAAGTCCTTTATACGGATTCCCTCTAATGTTATTATAGTGTCTTGTATTAACGGAACTATGTCTTCACCCGGAGTGGTAGTAGCAGCTTTATTAAATGCCATCATTCCACTCGCATTTGTGGTTTTTATACTAATTTCACCTATTCCGTTATAACCCAACGCTTGAATCTGCGTCGCTGACATTATACAAGAACTGGTTGCTCCAGTTACACAACTAAACCCATAGAATTTAGCCTTATTGTGATCTTGTCTCACTGTTTTGTGAGTTGGTAAATTTACCATTTTCTTTTATTTTCCTCCTTGCATGGTCACGGGCACAACATACCGCTAAGGAGCCTACTATACCCGTTGACTATAATATAAAAAAGTGGGGGAAAATTTAAAGATTGTGTTAATTTGTGGGCTCTTCTATATCCTGTTTTTGTTTATTCTTGGAAATATATGATGCCTTGATTTTTTCGAATTCGTTTATGCATGCTTGTTCTATCTGATTGTATTTGTCTAGTTGTAATAAAAGACAGGTTTTTGATAGATTAAACATTGTGATAAGTTCATCGTCTGGCATCTGTGTTTTGATATATGTAGCTAATATGGCTTCTGCTGATATATGCTTTTGCTTCTTTTTTTCCATGGCGTAATGCCTCATTGGTATTAAATAAAGGGTGGTTTATAGAGCCTATGCCCAGAAAGGCATGTAATACGGAGTTCCGCCTACGTCTACTTCCATATATCCTGCCGGAGCTGCACTCATCACATATGATGGATTTGTTAGTCCACCATTACCGAATACAACAGTTGGACTATCACTTGTTGCTGTAAACTTCAGTATTGGACTACCAGCACTAACACTTGAATTTATTAGACTATCTACGGTGATGCTTCCAGATCCAGATTCTAATTGAATCGTGCTTGCAGAGTCAAGTATGATCTTTCCAGCATATGCGCCACTTCCACCAGTCGCGATCTCGAAATGTGGCTCACTGCCAGCAGTATTACTGTTAGTAGTTATTGTGGTGTATCCTTCTGTTGAAACATCAATATTGAAACCGAATGTCTCTGTACCAGCCTTTGTGGAAATTCTTGAGAAATAGATTCTGCCAGCAACACTCGCGTTGTTAATGGCGAGATTTTTTCCTAAGAATGCAAATCCTTCGTTGAACGTATCAGTGGTCCTACCCTGTAAATATGGACAACCTACCCTTGGAGTTACGTTAACCCTTTTTTGTCTGGTAATAATTGGTAAACGTTAATAT
>CALGBN010000138.1 GCA_937877765.1 Candidatus Bathyarchaeota archaeon
TTTTTTCCATTTTTCTTAATGGGAGCTGATATATCTTGTATTGATGGTATATACAATCGTGCCTAAAATGGAAGCAATAAACAAAATCCCCGTATCCCTATACAAAAGCCTGTCAGACAAAATGGTCTCCGTAATCCTAGATTCTGATGATCGCGATGCGATATCAACCGAAGAAACGAAGAAGATAATCTATCTATGGAGACAGGATCAACTCGCCTCTCCCACTGGAATCGAGACACTGCTGCATGCAGGAGTAAAAGTTGATCAGGCCGCAGTAGAGAAGATATTGGATGATCTAGGGCTCAACGAAGTAGCGATCGCTGTAAAAGCCTTCTAATATTTATACTCTTTTCGTTCTATTTGATTGAGGCTTGAATAATGGTCATAAGTTATACTTTAGCTAGGGTGAAACCTGCGCAAGATGTAGTTGTATATAGAATCGTAAAAGATCTCCCATCTGTAAAAGAAGTCATTACAACTTATGGTGAGTTCGATTTAATCATAAAGATTGAAGTTGACTCCCTAGCAGCTTTGGACGATTTTGTGTTCAATAAGCTAAGAGTAATAGACGGAATAGATTCAACTACTACGCTGATTAGCGCGAACTTCCCGACGAAATGAGGTGTTTGATTTGAAATACCCATCTATTGTCTCTGATGTTATGAAGGGCATCATTTCAATTGAGGCGGATGTGTCCGTTTCTGAGGCAGCTCAAGTCATGATAGATAACAAGATTGGTAGCATAATAATAACTGAGAATGGAGAGCCAAGGGGAATCATAACCCGTTCAGACATGATTAAAAGAGTAATAGTTGCATACCAAAACCCACGCGAAACCACCGCGGGTTCAGTCATGTCCACACCGTTAATCAGTATAGAAGCAAGTACTCCCATACTTGACGTAATGCGATATATCCGTGACCATGATATCAATCAAGTTCTGCTTTCTAGCGATTCAAAATATGTAGGCATTGTTTCCGAGGGAGACCTAGTGCGGGCAGTAACCGTGAGTTCACTTACACAGTTCAGTTCCCTACTCCGCAGAAAATAAGAATCCACAAAAAAGTAACCTTTTTCCACTTACAACCCATCTTAGCCTCGATATGAGTGATGAGAAACTTAGCCTAGCTGATATTCTACACAAGAACCGGAGCTTTGTCCTTGCTATGCTTGGGGTACCTGTGTTTGGTATGGCTATTGCAGCTGGTTTAATCATCTATAAGAAACCGGATAACATGATCGTAGTCCTTGGAGTAATTCTATTCGTAGCTGTACAGTACATAATGACTATGTTTTTCTGGATGAAAAGAGTCGAAAAGCTCGCCAAGAAGAAGCCAAAGGAAAAAGAGGAACCCTCAGAACGAGTACCTGTTGACCCTATGGTCGTTGACTCTAGTGAGGTGCTTACTCCAGAAGAGAAGCGTGTTCTTCCTGTAGAGGATGAATGAGAAAATATTACTCATGCCCCGATGAGACTTGTGGAGAAATTACCATAGGAATTATAGTTATTACTTGGGACCATTCTGTATTCGGAAACCTTTTTATCAAAAAGAAATCC
>CALGBN010000139.1 GCA_937877765.1 Candidatus Bathyarchaeota archaeon
GTGGGCTCGGAGATGTGTATAAGAGACAGTCTTGGTACACAAGCCTAGCGGAAGACACGGGGGGAGCCGCCAAACAGATCAGCTCAGACAGCTCCGACATCGTGGGGGCCCTCATGGCGGCTCTGGAGGAGGTGCTGACAGACGTATGGTACTAGGTCGACTGCCCACCAGAGATCGACGTAAGCCTGGATCCCGTGATGTATGACGATGTCCCCGACGGGTCTGTGCTGGCCTTCACCGAGACCATCACGGCGCCGTCCTCCACCGTGCAGCCGTCAGGATAGACTATTGTGGGCGAGTCGGGGGGCCCCTTCACGGTGAACGACTCCCAGCCATGCTCCGCGGAGTATCTCGGCTCAACCATCGAGCCAGACGACGAGTCGTACCCGCCCCAGACCTCCACCGCTACGCCGTAGGCACCCGGCGCCGCATCGGCAGGCAGAATATACTCGACTGCGACGTTGGTCTTCTTCGACGTCAGGGTCGCCTCCCGGCCTTAGAAAGCCTGCCTTGATCCAGAAGGCTCTGGCTGTGCGCCCTGTGTTCTCCACCCACACCCCCATGCTTAAAGTGTCGCCGGCGTCCATGGCCCCCGTGGGGAAATCCGGGTCCAGGATCGACGCGCCGTCACCGGCATGGACTCGGGAAAAGGGTTATGAGCTAAAATTAAGGCCAGAAATATGAAAAGACCGGCGTTAAATGCGTTTTTCTTCAAATATCGTCTTCCCTTCTTTACCTCAAGGGATATAAAAACTGCACTATATCTGCCAATAAAACTAAAAATAGGATTATCGCCTGAAAATTGAATGATTTGTCTCATAACCCACCTTCATCTTGAGGCACAAGCAGCCGTTCACTCGGTGAAGATCCACGACGTTCCTGATCCTCTTCATCAAAACGATGTAGTGGTCCGCGTTGTCCTGCTTTACAACGAAGTCGTCCACCCCCGCCTAGAAAGCCTCACAGGTGATCCCCTCGTCACAGACGTTGGAGTACATGACGACGGGTATCATCGAGTGCTCCCGCAGCCTCTTAGTGAACTCGATGCCATCCATCTCAGGCATGTTGAAGTCAGACAAGACGCAGTCCGGCTCAGACTCCATCACAAGCTCCATGGCTTCCACGGGTGAAGTGGAGCACTTCACCTCGACCTCCCTGTCAAATGACTGTATAATCTTCTTAGTGATCTCAAGAACAAACGGCTCGTCGTCGACGTGTACTATTGTAGCCGTGAACCAGCCCCCAGAGTTTGTAGAAAGGATGGCCTAAATGATAGATTAAGAATGCCACGGAACGATTTGGTATGATAGTTCCCTATTATTGATCTATACCATAAATTGACTAAACGCGTGTCGGAACGAAATGGAGTGATCGTTCCATATCAATGATCCATATTAAAAACGTGTCTCAGAATATGGAAAGAAACTGCTTTCTCAAGCAACCCGCTTAGTTTCTTGATTACTGCATCGAAAAACGTGAATCACAACCTAGTTCATGAAAATAAAGAGAAAAAGTATGCTAGTCTTTGGCGAGCTGTATGGATATGTTGCTTATGTTCCTTGGGCTGCCGTCCTCGTTCTCCAGCCGCTCGGTCCCTATGCTGATGTCCTTCACCATAAGGTCCGCCACGAACTGGTTCCTCACAACCTCAGCCACGTCCACCGCCTTGCTGATGGCCCGCCCCCTGGCCATGAGGGTCACCTCGCTGTCCTCGGCTTTGAGGGCCGTCATCACGGCAAGGCAGTAGGCCATAACCGGCTTCCTGCCAATGTATATCACGCTACCCTGTTCCATCTCGTACACCTTTACATAGTACACTAGTCGGGTAACCCTGAATTTATCCATACGAGTATTAATCTTTTAGGAATAAAACGGCTGAAACGCGCCCGAAACACCGATCAATTCGATATCACGACTCCATTAACACTATAAAACAGGCGTCGAAGGGTTCAACCGAACGTCATTTGGCCGGCCGATGCGAGAACACAGCCCAGAGGAAGAGAGTACTAGGTAAAATTTACTTGACGCTGTTAGTCTGCCTTCTTCTCTCTTTCAATTTATACACGTTTTCCAACCCCAGCGAACCCACAGTCACCCCAAGTAAAGTAAACGTAGATGACATTGTCCTCGTAGAGGGCGACGGCGTAGGAGGCGGCCTAACCGCGATCATCTATCTAGACGAGGTGAAGACGTGGGACGGCAGCGCAGGCGCAGTAAACGCGACCTCCAGCGAGCCAAGCGGCTACTACAGCGCCACCTTCAGAGCCCCCGAGATCCCCGGGGGGACCCATTACATCATCGCCGTAGAAGAGGGCTGCCCAGTGACCGCCTCCACATC
>CALGBN010000140.1 GCA_937877765.1 Candidatus Bathyarchaeota archaeon
GAAGCATCATATAATAAATTGGATGTAGATATAACATTTTATTATTCAACAGGTTCTATTAAAACACTTTCAGGGACAGAGAGCCCATATTTACTTTCTGAAAATCCAATGTCATTTTATGGACAGGACGGACAGGACGCAGAAAATTATTTATCTCAGTTGATAATTGATGCACTTGAAAACGGGAAAAATGCAATAGAAGTATACAGTCATAAAATGAAAAACCTTGTACAAATGATAGAGTCCAATGCGGTAAAACAAGAAAAACGCTACGAGTCTGATGATGCTATCGAGAAAACACTCTCCCCAATCAATATTGCCATCGCTCAGACCCAGATTCTGCTTACACAAATATGGAATAGGTTCTGTAAACCTGAAAAAATGAGATTATTACCGCCTTAATGTTACTTGTTGAAGTGTCTATCAGAAAGTAACGGTGTAGATAATTCAGTGACTTGACATATGCTTCTATAAATACGCTAGTTTTTGGTTTTCTTATCAAAATATTTTACTGATAAAATCTAAACCATGCCCATAGTTGTATAATCTGGGATGAGCGTATCAATCAGAGACCAGATAAAACCCGGTGACTTAGGCGCCATCACATGGCTACATGGGATACTATATGCTATGGAATATGATCTTGATTGGTCCTTTGAGGCATATGTGGCTGAGCCTTTGTCCGAGCTTGTTAAATCGGGAGATTTTAAAGATCAGAGACTCTGGGTAGTAGAACAAGATAACAAAGTGTTGGGCAGTATCGCCATCGTAAAGAACTCCCCAGAAGAGGCTCAGCTACGTTGGTTCATTCTTCATCCAGACCTCCGTGGAAAAGGTTTGGGTAAGCAACTAACTTCGAAGGCACTTGAGTTCTGTAGAGAGCGGGGTTACAAACGCGTTATTCTTTGGACCTTTGATGAGCTTGATGCAGCCATTGGAATATACAAGAAGAATGGATTTGTCAAGGTTGAGGAAATCAATCATGTTCACTGGGGCAGGACCGTTACCGAGGAAAAATATTTCCTAGAATTATCAAAATAGGACTACTTTCGTTTGCCCTTGTACTTTTCGGGAAGCTCTACTCTTCTCCGCTCTTTTACAGCTCGTTTCTTGGCTTTTTCCTGTGCCTGATGTTTCTTAACCCCTTCTTTCTTAGCAGTCTTACCCTTTTGTTTAGTCATAACAATACAGAAAGACTGTAAACCGCTGCATGGTTAAACTTATTTCCTAAACCCTAGCGAATCAATGAATTCATTAGATATTTACTTAATTTCAAAAAAAGGAAAAAAGAAAAGTGGGAAATCTGTTACTTAAACTTGTTCAGCGCGTTCATCGTTTCCTCTGCGTATTCCTCTTTCAGTTTATTGAAGAATTGTTCCGCAAGGAACTGTTTGAACTCGGATTCATCATACGGTATACTATATATCCGGTGGTGCCCCCCCTTCCCGGTGGTTTCCGTATATTCCAGCACGCTGTCGTCAACTAGGGCATTAAGGAAATTAATTATGCTCGCTCGACTAATCTCCATCTTGCTACTAACGTGGACATAGACTTCTCTGCTGTTAGCCCCTTCTGGGCGAATCGATATTAGATATTTTAGTGCTACTACCTGCCATGGTTTGAAAAACATCTCAAATCCTTTGGCGGACAGATCCATGCTTAGTGGCATACTATTACACATCGTTAGAGTTTAATAAAATTTCATCTATTTTCGCCTATTTAGGAGTTTTAATCAGAGAAAAAACGAGTGAAAAATTATCCACCCAATGAATTGCACCATAAAACAGCTCAAAGGACTAAAACTTAATTATCTAACTAACCCAGAAAACCCCATGCAGACACAGGGATGGTTCAAGACCCTATTCAAGAAAAAAAAGCCAATAATCGCAATGGCACACTTACCAGCATTACCGGGAACCCCAAGATACGACAGCGCGAAGGGGGTTCAACACTTAGTTGACTGGGTACGTAGAGACGTTGAGGTTCTCGTTGAAGGGGGAGTTGACGCGGTGATGTTCTGTAATGAAGATGACCGACCCTATGTATTTGAGGCAGGCATAGAGCAGATAGCAGCCATGACGAGGGTGATAACAGAGGCTAAGCCTGAAAACATCCCCTTTGGCGTTGACTTCCTCTGGGACCCCAAGACAGCTATTGCCATGGCAAAAGCCACTGGAGCAAGTTTTATCCGGGAGGTTTTGACCGGTGTCTATGAGTCTGATATGGGGCTATGGGCTCCTGATGCAGGGGGATTTGCACGGTATAGGTCCATGATTGACGCTGAGGATGTCAGAGTCTTCTATAATGTGGTTCCTGAGTTTGCCTCACCTCTTGGATCTCGTAGTGAGGTTGAGCGTGCACATAGTGCTGTTGTCTCGAGTCTGGCTGATGTTATACTTGTTTCAGGTAAGATGGCTGGAGCAGAAGCCGACTTGTCGGTAATCAAGGATATCAAGCAACATGTGGATGTCCCTGTATTAGTGAACACTGGCGTCAAGCCACATAATGTGAAAGATTATTTATCTGTGGCTGATGGCGCAGTCGTAGGTTCAAGTCTCAAAGTAGATGGATATACATGGAACCCGGTTGATCCAGAGAACGTCAGAAAGCTCATGGAGAAGGTTGAGGAATTACGCTAGTCGTGAAGGCTATCAAGGTCTACAGCTTTCTTGATTCCTTTTACTCGTTTTCGTATTGTCAACGTGGAGACACCTGAAGCCATGGATAGGCTG
Organism: Candidatus Bathyarchaeota archaeon; assembly: GCA_937877765.1. Taxonomy (GTDB): domain Archaea; phylum Thermoproteota; class Bathyarchaeia; order TCS64; family TCS64; genus RBG-16-57-9. The sequence continues at coordinate 2,733 of CALGBN010000140.1, forward strand.
GTCTGGGTGCATGGCTCATGGAGCGATCGACATGCGATATAGAGGGCTGCTGCCGCTAACCCTTCTGGGCTCTTGCCGATGTGATGCCCTACGTCCATAGTGGCTAGCAGTATTCTTGTTGCTAGGGTCTCCACTTTGTGTGATGCGTCCACTTCGCTAGTTATTCTCGGAATGTGTTTTATGGGGGTATCTCTTTCAACCGACACCCCTAGCTCGGTTACAAGTATCCTGTACATGCGTGCAATGGACTTTACATCCTCCGAACTATACTCAGAGACCTCACGAAGAGTTCTAGGGATTCCACTCATTCGACACGCTGTGTATACAGATGCCGCCGAGAACCCAACAATAGTGCCCCTTAGAATCAGGTTGGTTTTCTGGGCTCTTCTATAGATGTTCTCTGCTGTTTGTTCGATGTATTCTGGGAGATGCATTGCCTGTACGAGGCGTTTGATCTCTGTTACCGCTAGTCTGAGTACATGGATATCTTCCTCATCAACCCTGATGCGTTTGTCGATGGTCATGAGGCGCTTCATCTTGCGACTGGTATCGATAGTCTCTGATGAACTCGGTTCCTCTTCCTTTACGTAGCTCTGGTTTACCCGGTTATCACGTGAAACTACCAAGCCGCAGCCGAGACAAATGGTTTCACCAGTCGCTTTGTCATAGACTAGGTCATCGCTACCGCATCGTCTGCAGGCTTGATTAATGCTCATGAAGGATAACATTGGCGTTGAAATAGTAAATCTTGTTGTATTCTAGCCAGAGTATTCGATCCAGACATGGAAACACTTGGTGCACTTGTACCGAATAATACTTCGATCCGTGTTTACTCCAGCATGTTCACCTATTGTTGCGGTGATTGTTTGGTTCGACTCCGGGCTTCCGCACTTGGGACATGGTCTTTGTACTACCAGTAAGTCATCCTTTCCTCCAGTGCTAAAAACGGTCTTGGGGGCTTTCTTATCGCTTGTTGATATATGTATCATATTCAGATCTGCGTTTATGGTGTGCCCGCAGTTAGGGCATTTTAACCCATCTGGGGTGATACTCATCAACGTGTTACAGTTTTCACAGAACTCCAATAGACTCACGCAGAAGAACAAATATCTATGTTCCAGTAAATATTAAAACGGGTAATATATAACCTATCGTTTTTATCGTAAAAATATCTTAGTGAGACAGTTCCACTTGATGGAACCCATATTTTATGGACATCTCAATATTATCGTTCGTCCTGTCAAGCTCTTTTCCAGCTTTGAAGAAAGTCTTGCTCCACTGCTTTTTGTTCTTGTACAAGTCTTTGAACTTTATTCTAGGTGTTTTATTCTGTTTATCTAGTTTTTCTAGTTCTTCAATGATCATTTCTTTTGCTTCTTCGACGTTAAGATAAATAGACATATCAACTAGTATATACGTGTGGCCGCTTATAATGGTATCTTTTTACTTATAAGTACTAAAGTGTTTTTTTCTATTAACTCAATTTTACAGATAATAAATTATAAGATCATATTTAATGCATGATTTACAGGATATTTTTATCTATTGT
>CALGBN010000141.1 GCA_937877765.1 Candidatus Bathyarchaeota archaeon
TTCAAGCAGAAGACGGCATACGAGATGTAGAGAGGTCTCGTGGGCTCGGAGATGTGTATAAGAGACAGTTTGTATATAGCTGTTTGTCTTATGATAATCAGGTATAAGCCTAAAAACCAATAGAGGAGAACAGTTTGGAGGATGTAACGCTTATGTTTGACCCAGAGAATTATTTTGGATACAAGGACTCTGCTCTTCCGTATCTCCTCAAGACCCGATAAAGATGATACCACGTGAATATAATGAATCAAGACGTTAAACCCCTCATACTAGAGCATATGAAAAGGAGACCGATGGCTCAAGCACAGGACATATACAAGCTGCTCTTTCAGGGAGTATTCGGTGTTGCCCATATTGTCTCGGATAAAGCATGGAATATACTAGTTGAGGAAGCGGGAAGAATCAACCTTCAAGAACACAGGGAAGACCCTTTAATTGAAACAGTATCACCTGATGATTCGATGGTAAGGGTGAATCTCCGCCAATACATTAACCGTGGAGGAGACTTGGAGACATTATACCAAGTTATGAGAAAATCAGCCGAGCACAAGGGAGACAGGCAAGTATTCCATGCATATTGGAGCCAGTACAAGGAGATGGTAGCCGATGGACTGGTACCCGGAGCTCAGGATGAGATAGATGAACTTGATCAACTTATCCGGAGAGAAGGAGTAAAGCCCAGACACCATACTGAGCCCTATAGACAGGCATACTATCCTGCTTATCGCGTGGTAAAGATGGAAACCTATTACGAATACGTTGACTCCATTGGTTAGTGTTAAAAACTGTTCAAACAGATTGTATTAGATTAGAATGGTTGAAGCTAAAAAGACAGCAATCAACTGGGTTGAAGAGAACAAAGACAGAATCATAGAGATCAGCGACGAGGTATGGGACTACGCTGAACTAGGGTTCAAAGAGTTTAAATCAGCGAAACTGCTCGCAGATGAGCTAAAAAAACATGGATTCAAGGTAGAAGAGGGAGTCGGGGATATGCCGACAGCCTTCGTGGGAACATGGGGTAGTGGTAAACCAGTCATAGGAGTGATGGGTGAATATGATGCGTTACCGGGACTAAGCCAGAAAAAACAGCCCACACAGGAGCCACTCATACCTGGAGCCCCCGGTCAGGGTTGTGGACACAATATACACGGTGCATCAGGTCTAGCAGGAGCCATAGCCATACGCTACGCCATGGAGAAACACAACCTCAAGGGTACCGTGAAGTTTTTTGGTACACCTGCAGAGGAGAGTGGAAGCGGAAAGGTCTGGATGGTGAGAGCTGGGGTGTTTGATGGTGTAGAAGCAGTGCTGAGCCATCACCCAGGCGGCGCTAACGTCGCTGGTCTAAGCAGTAGTCTGGCTAATAATAGCGTAAAGTTCCACTACAGAGGAAAAACTGCTCACGCAGCTGGAAGTCCAGAGCAGGGAAGAAGTGCACTAGACGCCATCGAGTTGATGAACGTAGGAGTCAACTTCCTCAGGGAGCACATAATTGAGGACGCCCGTATCCACTACGTGATAGAAGAGGGCGGCGGACAACCGAACGTTGTGCCTGATTATGCTCGCAGCTGGTATCTTGTGCGTGCGCCTGAGCGTGATCAGGTTGACCACATATACAAGCGGGTATTGAAAATAGCCGAAGGTGCGGCTATGATGACAGAGACCGAGCTTGAGGTAGAGTTCATCAAGGGTATTTATAACAAGGTACCTAGCAAGGTGCTCAGCGAGGTAGTTACCAAGAACATGCGCGAGATCGGGCCACCCGAGTACACCAAGGAAGAGCTGGAGTGGGCGAAGAAACTCACGAGCACAGTAAGCCGTGAGGCGAAGACCGATATGCTGCGAAAGAGCAAACGCCCCGGATGGGAAAAGTTCATCGATGTGGTTATGGACACCACTGTGCCTGATCCATGGAATGAAGGAGAGGTAGGTGCAGGAAGCACAGACGTTAGCGATGTAAGCTGGAAAGCACCTACAATGGAGTTCAGCACAGCTACGTGGCCACTTGGTACACCCGGTCATAGCTGGATGAACGTGGCAGGAGGCGCCTACAGCATTGGCCACAAGAGTTTGATCTTTGCGTCCAAGGTAATCGCTGCAAGTGGCTTAGATATGTTGATGCATGAAAAACTACGGGAGGCTGCGTGGAAGGAGCACGGTGAGCGTACTCTGGGTAAAGAGTATAAGACGCCTATTCCTGCGGATATGAAGCCGCCGATTGATATGTGGGATAAATAAGAGGTTAAAGGGTTAGGGTCTCACCGGGCTTCATCAAGATGACCTCGGTGTCACAGCCCTTTTCAACCATTTTTTTGTACTCGCTTGGATCGGTGTCCCAGATATGCATGGGTACAGCCTTCTTTGGGTTTACCGCTATTGTTGCCTCTGCTGCCTCTGGGTTGTCCATAGTGTAGGTTCCGCCGCTGGGTACAAGCATTAAATCGATGTCTGATAGTTCTTTCATCTCCTCGATGAAGTCAGTGTCCCCTGTATGGTAGACCGTCTTCCCTTCTGCTGTAACTAGGTAACCGACGCCGATGCCTTTGGGGTGGAATGGGTTTCCCGGGCTTCTGAAACGTTTAAAGTTGTATGCCTCGACTGCCTCGATGAGAACATCATCAATCTTGGTAGCGTCACCGGGCTTCAGTGTGATTACTTCTGTGCCTAGTTTTTCGCCGCACTCCTTGGTAGCGATAATCTCTGTGTCATCTTTCTTGATGAGTTCTACTTTATCTGGTTTACAGTGGTCGTCATGGTGGTGGGTGCTTAGTATAAGGTCTGCTTTTTCATCGTACTCTCCCTCATAGGGGTCTATGTATATGGTTTTGCCGCCTGTTTTTATACGCCATGATGCGTGTCCAAGCCATTTGATCTCCAATTTTATTCACCAAGGAAGATGTGTGATGCTGGGTTTATGATTCTTTCCCAGACCGAGTCATGGACTCGGTCATGGTGAGGTATGCTAGTCCAGCGAATAGTCTTAAGGCGCTGCTGATTAAGAGACCCTGATTCAGTCCTGCCATGCCGTTGAAGAATGTGTCAACCACTGTACCTCCTAGGTTGCTTCCTATGAAGCTAGCTACACCAAAGGCTGCTGTGCTACTGGCTAGGTATGTTGCCCGTAGGTCTCCGGGTGCTAGGTCTATGACGTATGTTGATTCGCTGCTTTGCCATGCTGCCATGCCTACGCCTAGGAATAGTTCGGCTATGGCGATGTGCCACCACTGGGTTGCTAGGGCGTATGCAACGGGGGCGACGCTCATCATTACCCTGCTGAATACGACTATGGGTCTTCTGCCGATGCGGTCCATGAAGGTTCCCCTTCTTCGCTGGGTGAGTACGTTCATGAAGGCGCTTACTAGGCTGAAGGTGCTTATCTGCCATACTTTCATCTTGAGTCTGTTTGTGATGACTAGAGGGAATAGTGGCCACGCGAAGCTCATGGCTATTCCGTAGATGAAGTTGAGGGTGAGGTATTTTCTGAGACGTGGGTCGGATACTAGTCTGTTTAGTTCTAGGCTTTTGTGTTCGCCTCTTGGCGGTTTTTCCGTTGTGAAGAGCACCATTACTCCGCTGATGAGGCTGGTGGCTGATGCTAGGATGAATACGGTTCTGTAGCTAGCTAATATGGTATCGCCTTGCTGGTTTATGGTCATGAGTAGGGCTATGATCATGGCGAAGAAGCTGCCTAGTTGGCTGATGCTGTTGATGGCGCCGATGATCTTGCCTCTTGTGGCGTTTGTGGTGTAGTCGCCGAGTAGGCTGTTCCATGGGGGTAGGCTCATGCTGTTGAAGAAGCTGCTTAAGATCACGAGCCAGATCAATGAGTCGGGTTGATCAAAGAAGAGTAACCCTGCGATGGCTAAGGAGTTGAGTATTCTGCCTGTGGCTACGAATTTTTTCTTGCCGTATTTGTCGGCGAGGCGCCCGAATACTATCTGGAATAGGTTTGTGCTGAGGCTTTTTGTGCCTTGGAGGAAGCCCATCTGGTGTACTGTGGCGCCTGCGGCTGCAACGAGGAGGTTGTTGAACCTGTTGTTGAGGCTGTCGCTGAACATTTGGGCGAAGCCTGTTGCCATGAGTATCTTGTTTGTCTGTAGTGGGGGTTCCTCGTCACTCATTTTCGCTGGTTATCACCTTGAGGTGTATAAACGTATCTGAAGGTTAGGGTGGGTGAGGGTGTGTTTGTTTTCTGTATAGTATAGGCGGTGTTTTTGTGTAGAATGGATAGCGTTTTTGCTCTATTTCTTCTTTGATCTGGTTGGTTTTCTATGTCTGTTTGTTAAATGGGGCTGTTTTGGGGGTTTATGTGTGGTACCCCTCTAGGTTTTGGGTGGGTTTCTTTGTTTGTTTTTAGTTTGTTTTGTTTATGGGGGTTTGTTTTAGTCACGTTTTACTCTTAGTGGTGTATGGATTTAACCGTTTTTCATGTAGGGCATTCTATGCTGTGCATGGTTTTTTGGGTTTGTTTTTTATTAGTAAGATTCTTATGGTGGTTGGTTGTTTGTGTGGGTGGCGTTGCGGGGGTTCCCGAGTGGCCAAAGGGGTCAGGCTTAGGACCTGATGGATTAGTCCTCCGTGGGTTCGAACCCCACCCCCCGCACCTTTTATTAAAAGTAACATTTAACTGGTGTGAGGATAAAATCATCGATTATGGGTTTATTTGAGAATATATTGTGCTAGTTTCTCAGGAGCTATGCTACCACCAGACAAAATACAAGCACATTTACCCCGCTCAGACATATCCACATCAAGCGCAGCTGCAACAGCGATAGCACCAGCCCCCTCTGTAACCAGATTATTCTCCAAAGCAAGATACTGGACAGCATCCTTAACCCTATCCTCAGAAACAACCACCATATCATCAAGAGTCTCCAAAATCAACCTTGTAGGCTCTTCCTGCATCTCAGACT
>CALGBN010000142.1 GCA_937877765.1 Candidatus Bathyarchaeota archaeon
TCAAGCAGAAGACGGCATACGAGATGTAGAGAGGTCTCGTGGGCTCGGAGATGTGTATAAGAGACAGACCTTGAACTCGTTTACCATGCCCTTCCAGTTTGTGACTGTCTGCATGTATTCACGAGTCATTCTCATGGCTTCGTCTTCGGGGATTCCGCCCTCGATTAGGGTCTTCCTGAACTCTGCGACGCTTTTCGCCATATCTTTGGCTGCGTCTGGGCTGAAGAAGGCGCCTATGATGCCTTTGATCATCTTTGGTACCTTCTCGGATACTGTGTCCAGTATCTCTGCTATGTCTTCGGGAGATTCCACGAAGTCTTTGTGTCTTTCTCTGCGATATTCGTCCATTTCTTTCACAATACCATATAGGGGTGATCACATTACTTAGGTGATCTGGAAAAAACTGATCACCCGTTGATCAGACCGGTGTAACCACTATATCACCGTCTTTGAGCACCAGTACCTTGATGGGTTGAACCACCTTTGTTCGGTCAACATTGTTCGGCACGACGAACTTGAACTCGTTATAGATGCGGGTAAAATCGGCTCTAAGCCTTACACCAGCTTCATCAGCGGCATCAACTACAAGTCTAGGAACATCAATCAGATGGGTATCGGGTTCAATGATGATTGATGTTGCCTTCATCAGTTCCTTGTATGCCCTGATGGTTTCTTCGGCTTTTCTAAGGTTTCTGTGGGCTCTGCGTTCAATGAGGCTGATGTTCTGACGGGTAGTGCCTAGCAGTTCGGCGGTCTCTTCTTGGTTTTTTCCTTCGGATCTATGCTTGAGAACAGTGTATTGTTGTGGTGTTAGATGTCCTCTTTTCTCTTGACCCATATTTGTAAATCAGTTGTGATTGCTATAAAACTATATGCGTGGAGAGAGGAAATCGTTTGTAATATCGGCGAGTTTGAATTGAATAACCAGAAAACCATAATCATAGTCACGTTACTGGTTGTAATAATTGCAGGGGGGGCCTACCACATATCAAGAAACCAAGGCACCCCTGAAGAAACAACACAGTATATAACAGTCACAGACTGTCTTGACAGGACAGTCCAAATAGAGACCCCTATAGAAAAGATAATTTTCACGGGAAGAGGAAGCGCTCTCACATTATCAGTAGCCTACCTCTTTGATACAGCACCCGAGAAGATAATCGGGGTATCAGATAGCTTCGCTGAGTCTACGCTGTTCAGCTTGGTTGACTCAAGCATATCTGAGAAGGTAGTTGAGGGAGCATCAGATATGGGTGTAGAGGAGATAGCTGCACAGGAACCAGATGTGGTCGTATTGAAGAGCTATCTAAAGTCGGGTGTCGGTGACCCCCTTGAGAGCCTCGGAGTAAAGGTAGTCTATCTTGACTTGGAGAACCTTGACCAATATACTCGAGATGTGGAGACCATGGGTGCCTTGATGGAGGAACCCGAGAAAGCGGAAGCCATCATAGAATACTATCAATCAACATACACGGAAGTAGAGACACGCCACACCACCACAACAGATGCACCCAGCGTCCTATTCCTCTACTACAACACTAAAGGGGGTACAGCCTCATTCATGAGCCCCGGAGCAGACTGGCTGCAAACAGTAGTCACACAGACCGCTGGTGGCGATCCGTTGAGTCTTGAACTGGAAGGTACCGGATGGAATAACGTAAACATGGAACAGATAGCAGAGTGGAACCCAAAAATCATCTTCATTGTGACATACAAGCCTGACCCATCATGTATGGATGTAGAGAACCTGATAAAATCAGATGATGTATGGCAGAATATTGACGCGGTAGAGAATGATCGAGTCTACTCTGTCCCTGATGACTGCTTCGGCACTGATACGGTTGGTAGTTGGGATACCAGTGGCTCAAGATGGATTCTATGTCTACGCTGGATGGAGGCAAAGATCAGCGGCGACGACACTGGGCTCACTGAAGACATAAGAGAGTTCTATGTTGATCTCTATGGTTTGTCAGTCTCGGAAGCAGAGGCGTTAATGGAATCAATAGTTGGAGACATCTAGACTATGAGTATACGTGGCAGGAGAAACCTTGGCACGTATTACCTGTTACTAGTTGTCATTGTTTTCACATCTTTTTTCGTTGGACGATACAACATCAGCTACAACGCTATTCTAACTGATACACAAGACGCAGCAATACTCTGGAACCTACGACTACCACGTATCCTAACAGCAGCGTTCCTCGGAATGGTACTCGCAGTAAGTGGAGCAACGTTTCAGTTGGCTTTCCGAAACCCACTAGTTGGACCCGACATACTAGGCATCAGTCAAGGGGCTTCATTCGGCGCAGCGGTAGCCATCCTGTATCTCAGCGGGAACCCTTTACTCATAGAGATATCAGCCACAGTTTTCGCACTAATTGCCTTCACAGTCTCCTACCGGGCTTCAAAGACGGTTAGATACGGTGATGATGTACTTCGCCTTGTTTTATCAGGCTTAGTAGTCTCAGCTTTCTTCAGCGGCTGTGTAGGGGTCATGAAGAGCCTCGCAGACCCATTGAATGAGTTACCTGAGCTTACCTTCTGGTTACTTGGTGGCTTATCGGGTGCACTATGGGACGATTTTCTCTACATGCTTCCTTTCGCAGCCGGTGGATTAATTGTCTTATTGGCGATAAGGTGGAGGATCAACCTACTATCACTTGACGACGAAGTAGCCACCAGCCTCGGCGTAGACCCAAAGCAACTAAGAAGAGTAGCCATATTCGCATCAGTAGTCGCCACCGCCGCGGTGACATCAGTCTCAGGCACAATTGGTTGGATAGGCTTACTGGCGCCTCATATCGCACGAAAGCTTGTAGGTGTAGACACTCGCTACGTGATACCTGTTAGTGGTGCAGTTGGAGGCTGTTTGATGGTTATCTTTGATGATATCGCGAGAACCATCTCACCTGGCGAGATTCCGTTGGGGATCGTTGTTTCCTTTATTGGGGCCCCGTTTTTCCTGTATCTGCTTTCTCGGAGGACTCGGATATGAGTGGATTCAGCGTCAACGAGGTTTCTTTTGCCTATAATGGGGTGAAGGTCTTTGATGATGTCTCTTTGAGTATACCCGGTGGAAAGGTGACTGCTTTTCTCGGCGCAAATGGATCAGGGAAAACCACCATGCAGAAGCTTTTACTCGGTTTACTGAAGCCCGACGCTGGCAATATAGTGTTTGGTGGTAGACTCCTCGCAGAGTTTGGTGTCCGTGAACTCAGTAAAATCATCGGCTGGGTACCACAGGTAGAGGAACCAAGCTTCCCATACACAGTCCAAGAGTATTTAATGCTAGGCAGAGCACCATATCTCGGCTTCCTCGACGCACCTGACATCAGTGATAGTGAGATCGTTGAACACGTTCTCGAAAGACTAGAGATGACTGAACTCGCGGAGAGAAAAGTTACCCGAATGAGTGGCGGCGAAAAACGAATGGTGCTAATAGCCAGAGCCCTCGTACAGGAGCCCAGCGTCCTTTTGCTTGATGAGCCCACCAGTCACCTTGATCTTGGTAACAAGTCATCAATCCTAGGGTTAATCGATGGACTAAGAGATACAGGAGATACGGTGGTGTTCAGTACTCATGACCCGAATGAGGCGATCTGCGTAGCAGACCATGTTATACTGTTCTGTGGAGGAGAAGTCTTAGCTTGTGGTTTTCCTTGTGATGTGTTATCCGAAGAGAATCTCAGACAGGTTTATGGAGCTGACCTAAGGCTTCTGCGTGTCGAGGACCGGTTTTTCGTTGATTTTGGACCCTAGTTCATAAATCTAAGGGTTACCGATTTCCCGAATAACGCAATGGAGTACACCTTATTCTATTATATAGGGGATACTCAACGGGTTCAGAGTATTGACGCAAAGGTGCGTGAAGCAGTAGTTAACGAATTTAACGCTAACGGTATCAATATGAGTACGCCGAGTCTAGTAAAATCCATGAGTTAATGCCTGTCTCTTATACACATCTGACGCTGCCGACGAATTAGACGGTGTAGATCTCGGTGGTCGCCGTATCAT
>CALGBN010000143.1 GCA_937877765.1 Candidatus Bathyarchaeota archaeon
CGGTTATACTGATATATGTCTAAACCCAAGTTGGCTTTTCTGTATTTATTCATCTCTATGTTCTTTGTTTCAGCTATTACATTTGGTGCTCCTGAAGAAGTAAACTCCAATAATAAAAACCTGGAAACAGGAGAGATCTCTTCAACAATATCAGGAAAATGTGGTCAAGACTACAAACTTGTAACACCTAAAAACGCAGAAACTTGGGTAGTAAATATAACAGTACAATCTGAATGGAGCAACCAATCAATTCATATTAGAGTCTATGAAGCGATTGGCGAATATCCATACAATTATGAATCACAAACAGATATGCCAAAATCAAGCGGTAAAGGTGAAGCATCTCTTCTAACCTATTTGAACACTTCAAAGAACTATGAGGTATGGATACGAGATGGGTACGCACGTGCTTTCACAGGTGAAATAAAAGAATCTTGGGGACAACAAACAATCGAACCGAGTGATATCAGTAAATATCCTGAATCAAACTGGACTACGTTCCATGGTGATCTAGCTAACACAGGGTTTGTTGAAAATGAAGTTAATCCTCCACTCACTCTGATATGGAAAAAATGGATGAACTCAGGTGAAGCACATCCTGTTATTGTAAATGGAACCATTTATGTCGGTAGCCACAGTGACAGCATATTATATGCATTTGACTCAGAAACAGGAACTACCTTATGGAACTATGATTTATCAATAGATGACGGATTACGAAGACCCATAAAATCAGCCGTTGCAGTATCAAACAATATCGTTGTTGTAAACAGTTGGGACAATGTTGTATTTGCATTAAACGCAAAAACTGGTTCTCTTGTATGGAAATATATATCTGAACATCCAATCTTTGATACAGATCATTCAGGATTTTTCATTCATCCATCACCTGTAATAGTAAATGAAGTGGTTTATATCGGACTTGGAGATGGGTACATGCACGCCATTTCTCTTATAACTGGACAACAAATATGGGAACTTCAAACTGAAGCTGTTTTTAAATCAACACCTGCATACGATGAAGGGGTTTTATTTTTTGGCAATGGTCAAAACCGAGGACCTTATGATCCATACTTCTATGCCGTAAATGCCACTAATGGAAACATTGTTTGGAAATTCAATAAGGGAGGCACACGAGTAGTATCTTCCCCCGCAGTTAAAGACGGTTTAGTCTTTTTCGCCGCTAATAGTAGGTTCTATGCGTTAAATACAAAAGATGGCTCAATCCGATGGCAATTTGATGTCTCTTCGAGGTCATCCATACATTCTTCTCCAGCAGTTTCTGATGATACTGTTTATTTCACTGATAGTGACTGGTCCTATGTTATTCCTAAAGGTAATCTGTATGCTTTAGACCTACTTACAGGCGAAGAAAAATGGGTAAAAGAAGGATATTTTGGTTATATCTCCCCAATACTAACAGGAGATGTTCTATATCTTGGTGAGTTACATACTCCCGAAGAAAAAAGCAGTATTTATGCAATTAATGCTTCAAATGGAAAGACTTTATGGTCTTACTTAACTGATGGGGTGGTTGATTCAATACCTGCACCATATGGAAATCGACTATACATTTCTCCTGTCGATGGCTATTTGTACGCTTTTGAGGAAGCTAAACTGATTGCAGATAATGTTTCCCTGAGTTCTAGTCGTTGTGAAGTGGATACGGAACAAACTATTTCAGTTCATTTTTCATGGGATTATAATGGAGAAGATGCTAGTAATCTACAAATCGGATATAATCAAAATGAATACCTTACAGACGCTGAAGGTTGGTTAAAAATACGAGCTAAACAGTCTGAGGTTGGTGTTTTTACTGTTTGGTTAGATGAACTATCATGTAACCATGATATAGAGATGCAGGTTGAAAATCCTTCAATCAGTTTTGATAAAGTAATAATCACAATACCTGAAACACAACATACTGATATTGGAGAGGATTTTTCATGGAGTGGCGTATATGCCTTGGATAGCTATCCGTTTCCTGGATCTCTTATCTTAAGAGGATTCGGATTAACCCATAAAATCCGGTTTAAGATGGGCCTTCCTTTATAAGGGCTTAAATATACTGACAACCCGAGACGAGGTTAATCAAAATCCTCTTAAATAACACTGAACTACCTCTGCAGATGCCAAGAAAGGTTCATGTAAGTGTTTTGGGGATAATTGACCCCCAGTATGGTGTATCTTCTTTTGAAGCAGATTCTTTTGAAGTAATTTATGATTCTGTTAAATTCAATATCTCTATTCAAGATACACGGATTAATGTTGGGGATGTACCTCGTTTATCTGTTACCGGTGTCTATCTATTTGATTCCACTAGTTTTCAAGGCCATATAGAAGTATCTGATCCTTTAAATGACGTTGGCGTTTCAGATATCTGTATAGTAAAAATTACTGATAGCAAATACGGGTTGAATTCTTTTTCTTCAAATATTGTTGAGTGTATTTGGGATACCATACAGATTGTTGAGGGAGGCGCGTCTGAGTCCTCTGTGAATACTGGAGATGAGGTGTCTGTTTGGTTTGATGCTGAATACGCTTATGACTCTGAACCATTCACGGAAGAAGATGGGAAGTTGTTCATTAACGGTGAGGAAGCAACATGGGATTCTTCAAGTAATCATTGGATACTTTCAGTTTCTTCGGATGAACCTGCTAAGATATCTTACAGTGTAACTGGAATAACGGATTCTCAATATGGTCTTACAGTCTATCAATCTGAAACTGATGAAGTTGAGGTGGAGTGGAAAATAACAGGAATTCCTGGATTTTCTTTCTACGCAATAATGCTAGGGTTTTTACTTGTGAGCTATACTCGTTTACTACGACAAAAGCAGGTTTAGGTTGAACCCTGGGTATGTTTCTACCAGAAGTTGGGTTCGAACCCTACCACTGGTGGTGATATCACCATCTTTCTTTTTCAACTTAGGGAGAAATCGCTGCTAATACCATGCCGATTACTATCAATATAGCTCCAATATTGGGTAGAGGCACTACGAAAAAGCCTCCAAGAAAACCACAAACAGCAGTAGCCAAAGTCAATCCACCAGTAGCTACTACCTCCATCACAGATTCAATGTTTCCAAGTAACCCCATGACAGCTATTAACATTGCAAATAAGGCTGCCATCCATTTTAATTCAGGAGGTACAACCTCAAACAAAGCTTCAATCAATGCATCGATTACCATCCCTTCAGGGTCGATACCGCGCGTGCATGCTCTAACCATTGGTTAGGGGTTCATGTAGCTAGAAGATTCTATGAAAATCGCACAAATAATCCTAAGAGGATTCGGATTAACCCATAAAATCCGGTTTAAGAAGGGCCTTCCTTTATAAGGGCTTAAATACACTGACAACCCGAGACGAGGTTAATCAATATCCTCTAAATAGATTATCTGACGCTCCCGCGACGATCTTAGAACACTTTAAATGCCTGCGTTAATCGTTTAATGTGAAATCGTTATTCTTAATAATTGATATGGGTTAGAGTAACGATTCACGTAGAGGGAACAAATTGATCGAAATAAGGTTACACGGCAGAGGCGGCCAAGGCGCGGTGACCGCTTCGAGGATCATCGCCACTGCTGCCTATGAGGAAGGCAAGTACTCTCAGGCGATCCCCATGTACGGCACGGAGAGGCGAGGGGCGCCGCTGACTGCCTTCGTCAGGATCGACGACAAGCGCGTCAGGGAGAGGGAGCTCGTCCACAACCCGGACATCAGCGTCGTACTCGACCCCCTCATCGCCAAAGAGCAGGCGGTCGTCGACAACCTCAAGCCCGGCGGCCTGGTTCTGCTGAACACGGCTTACCCCCCCGAGGAGGTCAAGCTTGGGGGAGACTTCAAGGTTGCCACGGTGGACGCCACGACGATCGCCCTCGAGACGCTGGTCAGACCCATCACCAACACGGCGATACTCGGAGCCTTCGCAAAGATCACGGGGCTGCTTAAAACGGAGTCTATAGAGAAGGCAATCAAGAAGTACTTCCCTGGCAGGCTGGGCGACATGAACATAGCCGCCGTCAAGAGGAGCTACAACGAGGTAAAGGGACCCATCCAGGCGG
>CALGBN010000144.1 GCA_937877765.1 Candidatus Bathyarchaeota archaeon
CACCGAGATCTACACCGTCTAATTCGTCGGCAGCGTCAGATGTGTATAAGAGACAGGGGGGGAATTGGACCCCCGACCTCTTGGTTGCGAACCAAGCATTCTACCACTAAACTACCAGCCCAGACAAACAAAAGACACAGATATACGATAAAAACCTAACCAAGAAACTAGGACCTAAAAGACTCAGTCCTAACCTCAGAGCCATCAGCCTTAATGATCATAATATCCAAACCATCACCGCTCATAGCATCACGGGCAATAGCAGCCTTAATCGACTTCCTCGCCAACTCAACACCCGCCTCACAGTCCAACCCCTTATCATACTCTGACTCAAGCACACCAATAGCAATAGCCGCACCCGAACCAGCCGCAATAAAATCATCAGGAATCAAACTACCCACTGGGTCCATACTATAAAGACTCGGCCCATCAGGATCATACCCACCAACCAAAGTCTCCATCAATAATGGCATCATACGCCTGTTAAACAACATATTACTGATGAGCTTCGCCATCGCCTTCGTAGTAATAGGACGATTCTTCTCCAAATAAAATAGATTCGCATACGCCCCTGCCTCACGTACAAGCGCCTGCATATCACTCATCAAACCAGCGAAAGCTAGCCCAACGCTATCTGTCAGCTTGAACACCTTCTGCCCTTTATTGCTGGATACGAGCCGCCCATAGGTTACTCGTTTCTCGCTCGCGAGTACCACACCGTCACTGCATACTAGTCCAACGGTGGTCGCTCCTTGTACTGCCTGGTAGCCCATCTAGTTCACTTCTCCTCAGAATTACGGAACGCACGATATATACGTTCCCCCGACTCAGAGACGGTATATTTTACTGTTTCCCCGAGGCTTAAGCCACTCCACCTGATAACCATAGGCTTCAAGAACCGCTAAAAAGTCACTAACACCCTGCTCCTTTAAGAAACGCTGAGCCTCACCCAATGTCTCCAGCTTCGCTAACCCATCTTTGATCTCCCAATGCTTCTCCGGCGTAACAAGAACGCCTCCAAGATCCCGATACCTTGTACCTTCTTCCCTGATCTCCTTCTTAATCTGAGCAGTAATAACACCTTTAAGCCTCGCAACATCCTCAAGAACCACAATATCCCCATACTTTGGTTCCTTTTTCTTTGTCACCCCAATCTCGATAATAGTCTCATTTTCCTCCTCATCAACAGCGATAAGATCTCCACCATCCTTGTTATTAATATCAAAAACACAGACAGTCTTGTACCGCTGAGGATACTTAATGTAAGCTCTAAGACTCCAACCCTCCTTCTGAACGACCCTTCTCATTATCTCATCTATCTTGGAGGCACGTTGACTAAGCCTACGAGTCGATTTCAGCTCAATTACCGCTTTGATCCGCCCATTACCGGATATAGTAGTCTTCCCCAGTCGGTTAATTTGATGCTCTAGATACTCTTCTGATCCACGGTAATAGATCTCCAGTCTGAGGCTATAAGCAAGTAACGCGATCATATTCGCGTAGTTATACTGCTTCATCAGCTCCTCAGCTGTAATATCTCTGAAGCTCACAAGATATTGTTCATCATCTAAATCTGCATAGAGACTATCATCAAGCTCAGCAACAGAAATACCATTTCTCGTCGCAACAGCCTTAAGCACAGCAAGGCGTTCCTCCTTTGAGGCCACAATCCTCGAAGCGGCCTCTGTGAATACCTGTCTTCTTGCCTCCAACGGAGACATGCGAC
>CALGBN010000145.1 GCA_937877765.1 Candidatus Bathyarchaeota archaeon
AGATCTACACCGTCTAATTCGTCGGCAGCGTCAGATGTGTATAAGAGACAGGGTATGCTTGTTGTAGCCCGTATACTTGGTTCAACAAGTTGGGGGTTACTGAGTATTGCTAATTCTATCGTTACTTTAGTTCAATTATTCCAAGATTTTGGTATTAAAGACACTTTGACGAAGTATATTAGCGAGAATAAGCAGTTAGGTAAAAATGGTAACGTAAAAAAGATAATAGAATCGGGTGTAGTTCTATCTCTTGCTTCCTCCGTTATTTTGACTTTTCTCCTCATTCTTTCAGCTGATTACATAGCAGTAACAGTCTACAAAGATTCTGAATTAGCTCAATTAATCAAATTATTATCTATCGCTATTATTGGAAGAGCTCTATTATTCACCTCATATGGTATAACAGAAGGCTATGAACGTATGGAACTTCGAGGGGCTCTCAGAGTTATATACACTTTTTTTAAAAGCATTTTATCTCCTTTTTTAGTTCTTTTAGGTTACGGTGTCCTTGGTGGTGTCTTAGGAGAAGTAGGTCCAATTATAACTACCGGACTAATTGGTTTATTCATAATCTTCATACTATATAGAAGCGAACCTAGAAATGATAATGATCTATCCTACAGAGATATTTTATTACTTTTTCTTAGTTTTGGGGGGCCTCTATACTTCGCTAACTTACTAACAAGCATACGACCCCAATTACTAACATTTCTTATGGGATTATATGTTGGAGAAGAGATAGCTGGTAATTGGACAATAGTTCTATGGTTTTCAAGTTTGATCTCCTTCGTTTATCTTCCTATCAGAACAACAATATTTCCTCTACTAAGTAAATTAACAGACAAAAAAGAACTTGAATTTGTATATAAAAACAGCATAAAATTTGCTACCCTACTTACTTATCCGATAGCATTTACTATTCTTGCCTTATCAGATCAAATAATCACTGTACTTTTTACAAATGAATATTCCTATGCCCCCGTATTTCTCAGACTTTATATGATCACTTTTCTGTATACCGGTATTGGTTCATTGAGTAATATTCCACTTCTAAATAGTCAAAAACATACAAAAGAAACCCTAAAAATTCAAATTATTCAATTTCTTATACCCATAGCTCCAGCTATTTTTATTATTCCTAGATTTGGTGCAATAGGTGAAATTATTCTTCTACTAATTGGTGTGGGGGTATCCAAAATTTACGCTGTAATTAAAATAAAACATCTCTTCGGGTTTACTATAGATTTCTCGTCGTCCTTAAAACTATTCTTATCTGGTATCGTATCTTCTTTGGTTACTTGGGGTATATGCGAAATAGTAACCATAAACCCCGGGATAGAACTTTTTCTAGGTGGCTTCGTTTCATTAACTGCATACACACTTCTAGTATTCCTATTGAAAGCTCTAACCCTCAAAGATTACAAAAGACTACACGAAATCGCAGAAACATTTGGTCCCTTTTCAAAACCTGTTCAATGGGTTACTAATCTTTTAATGAAACATCAAAACTCGTTTGTACCACCTTAATTATATCCCTAAGGATACTCTTGTAATAGGTAATCCAATTGAACCCTAACATACTTAGTCAACGATACGCAACGGAGAAGATGAATCACCTTTTTAGTGAACTAGGTAAGACTCGGCTTGAACGAGAACTATGGCTGAATTTATTGAAAACTCAGAGAGATTTAGGGCTGGATGTTCCAGATAAGATAGTCTACGCGTATGAACAGTCTCTTGATGATATTGATCTCGGTTTGATTGAGGAGATCGAACGACGTACCAAACATGATGTAAAATCTAAGATTGAAGCCTTTTGCCTTGCTGCTGGGGGGTATGAGTATATTCATCTTGGCATGACTAGCCGCGACTTGACTGATAACGTTGAACAGATCCAGATCCAGCGTGCTATGAAGCTTATTTTAGACAAATATGTGAGCGTTCTCAGACACCTTGTTGAGAAGGCTGACGAGTATCGTGGAATAGAATTAACTGCTCGTACCCATCATCAGGCTGCTCAGCCCACGCTTCTAGGGCGGCGTTTCGCTATGTGGGCCGAGGAACTATGGGTTCACCTTGTTGAGTTTGAGGCTTTCATTGATTCTTATCCCTTCAGGGGTATCAAGGGTGCTGTGGGTACCCAGTTTGATATGGTGAATCTTTTGGGGTCCCATGAGAAAGCGTTGGAGCTTG
Organism: Candidatus Bathyarchaeota archaeon; assembly: GCA_937877765.1. GTDB lineage: Archaea > Thermoproteota > Bathyarchaeia > TCS64 > TCS64 > RBG-16-57-9. The sequence continues at coordinate 2,194 of CALGBN010000145.1, forward strand.
ATCAAGATATCGCGAAAATGTTTGGCTTTAAGAATATTCTTGACTCTACTGGGCAAGTGTATCCCCGTAGTCTTGACTATAAGTTGTTGAGTCATCTTGCGGTGTTATCTTCGGCTTGTGAGAACTTCGCCAAGAGTATGCGGTTGATGGCTGGATACGAGTTAATGACCGAAGGATTCATGAAAGGACAGGTGGGAAGCAGCGTTATGCCCCACAAGATGAATACAAGGAGCAGCGAACGCATCTGCGCCTTCAGTGAGTTACTAAAGATGTACGCCGATGGAGGCTCAAGGCTATCCGGTGACCAGTGGGAGGAGGGTGATGTTAGCTGTAGCGCGATACGCAGGGTATTGATCCCTGATGCTTTCTATGCTTCTGATGGGCTTCTTGAGACTACTCTCACAGTCCTGAATCAGATGGGGGCTTATCCCGCGGTAATATCAAAAGAAGTAGACAGGTATCTTCCCTTCTTAGCCACTACAGAGATTCTAGGATTAGCCGTAAAACATGGCATTGGGCGGGAGAAGGCGCATAGTTTGATCAAGAAACATGCAATCGCTGAGGCTTTACGGATGCGGGAGGAAGGAAGCGATTCCAATGAGTTGATGGATAGATTATGTAATGAGCCTGAGTTCAAGGAAGCAGGTATAACCGAGGCTATGCTTTCTAGTGCCTTGAAGGAGAAAACTCATTTCCTTGGTAACGCTGATGCACAGATTACCGCTGTTCAAGTGAAAGTAAACCCATTGTTATTGAAATACGCTAAGGAAGCAAGTTATGAACCGGGAGATATCCTCTAGGCTACTCTGATCCGGCTCTCAGGTACATTACCATTGATGCGGCGATGAATACCACCACTATGAAACCTACTAGCATGTGAGGTACAGGCAGTCCCGCAAGTGGAGTCTGCGCTATTTTTGTCATGTAAGGCGTTGCAACGTATATTCCCGCTGTTAATCCACCTGTTATCATAACTAACATGACTAGGTATCCGACTTGTCCACGTGTGATATCGTTGATGTCCTGTTCGTCTGCTCCTCTGCCTTTTAGCTCGTCTCTGACGTATCTGAAGCGCACCGTGTATCGGAGTATTAGATATGTTATCTGTAGTAATAGTCCGACTCCGAAGACCCATAGGTGGGTGACTCCGGGGGTTGGTGTGAGGTCGAAGATGAGTCCTACCCAGTTGAATGTGCTGAAATCGAGGACGCTGGGGAAAAACATGAGCATGTTGAGGCTGAAGAGACGTCCGAACCAGACCTCGTCGCCTTTTCTCCAGAAGGTAAAGCAGACGAAGAGTACTGCTATGATGATTGCTATGTTGAAGTATGGTAGATATGGTTGTACCAGTGGACCGATTACGCTGTTGCTGATCTTGGTAAGTATCTTATTGTATAGAGTTGTCTGGACCATGGTTACAGCTGCCATGTAGGTAGCCGCAACAGCCACGAGGGCTTCCATGGTTCTTACGAAGCCTTCTCTCATCCACCCACCCTCTGTCGTTGTAGTGCCCTCGCGAAGCTTTCCTCGATGGGGTCCCAGTTAAGCACGGTTACTCCCATTCCTCTGAGGAACTCGTAGTATGGCTTGGTGTGATAGGTTAGGAACCCTGCTGCGATCTTTTCTTGGTCGCTCTGGGCGGCGATGTTGTAGCCTTGTACGTTGAATAGTATGATGTTTGGTCTGCCACCAACTCTGCCCATGTATTTGTGGAGTTCCTTGATGCCTTCGACGATTCCCTGTATTCGGGCGCCTTCGATCATGCTGATGAGGACGAAGAGGGGCTGGGTGCCTACGATGTATCGGCGGCTGCTGTGGATGGCTTCCTTGAGGCTCTCGTTGCTGTACTTGACCTCGACGTGAAGCATCTCTCGTGTTATCTTGTATTGCTGTCGTTTACCTGTGTCCGGGTAGAGTACTCTTGATGTATGCTTTTTTGTTGGAAGAATTTTTTCATCAGACTCAGGGATATAAACCTCTGGCTCCATCTGCTCTAACTCGGGGAGTTCTAGGTCCAGTGGTTGTTTGTCTTTT
>CALGBN010000146.1 GCA_937877765.1 Candidatus Bathyarchaeota archaeon
GTATTATGAGTGAACAGTTTAAGGTCCATGGTTATACCGTGGATGATTTAATGAAGATGAGTAAGGATAACCTTCGTGCAGTGTTCCATGAGCGAACCCACCACACCATCGAGGTCTATATCTACAGGATACTCAACGGCACCCATGAACTACCCGAAGATTTCGGGGTGGTGGCTGAGAGGCTTCTTGAGATATGGAAACAACGGGGTTATAGCACTGATCCACCTGACATAAAATGGTGCATCAAATACATCGAGGCAGCTAAACGACTCAGAACTAGAAAACCAGCAGACCTACCGGTTACCTCTTGGGAGAGCTTCACAGAAGCGGAAGCCGAGACCGTTGAACGCCTCATATTTGGGCGTAAGAGTATCAGACAGTTCAAACCAGAGCCAGTTCCAGACCACATGATCAAACGAATACTCAAAGCAGGACTCTACGCGCCTCACGGATGTAACGTGGGCTGCACAAGATTCCTTGTACTCCGTGATCCAGAGGAGCAGAAGCTGGTAAGCAGCGATATTCCAATAGAGAACTGTGTGATGATAGTGGTGCTTCAAGAACTCAGCATGTATCATACACTCCGGTTCGAGAAGTATGTGCCTCAGAACCTTTACTATGATGCAGCAGCCGCGGCGGACCATATCTGTTTGATGGCTCAGACATTGGGATTGGGAAGCTGTTGGCTCACCCATGGTGAGGAGACACAGAAACGACTCAGAGAACACTTCAAGTTGAGCTCCACCATGACTAGCAGAAACCATATAATCATCGGGTATCCAGCGGAGGAGACCCTGAAATCAGAGCGAATGAATTTAGATGAGGCGATACTAAACTAGGGGTATGAAGCCTCTTCTCCTCTTCGACATGGACGGCACCCTGATCATACAGGAAAAACCACCAGAATATCAGGGCACCAAGACCCACTATGGACCATATTTGTCTATTAAACGTCAGATGAAGGAGATAGTCATCAAACATGGTGTGCCCTCTGAGCTGGTTATGCCTCTTGACAGGATGGCTACTATTTGGAACGCCACTAGAAAATACCTTGAGGAACACGATTATAGTGATGAAGAGATCAAGGCGGTGATGGCTGAGATCAATGAACCATTCATGGTGGAGGAGAGAGCAGACCACGAGATCAGCGTACTAATACCAGACACCATACCGGGTCTAGAGGAACTCAGAAACCTTGGCTATGAGATGGGGCTAGTTACAACCGCTTCAAGAGAATCCTATGACCGGATAAGCCGAGGAAAAACCTATTGCTGCTTCGGAGAATACTTCAAACACTCCATAACACGTGACGAATGCCATTACATCAAACCCAACCCAGAGCCAATCAACAGAATACTAAACCTATACAACAGAGACGATTTCGTCTATATAGGTGACTCAGACCACGATGCCTACGCATGTAATGAGGCTGGAGGGTGCTTCGTACTTCTTAATACTAGACGTTATGATGAGGACACTGTACGTTCATTTTCACCTTACGCGGTTATTGAAAGATTATCAAAGCTATCTGAGATACTGGAGTAATTAAAAGTAAATATCATGTCTAAGGGATTCTGAAAATTTTTAGATGAAAAACTCCTTTATGATTTAAGACTTGTTTGCGGGTTCCCAAATATACTTGTTACATGAGAGGACTGCATATCAATGAAACTATATTCCTAATTTGTTTATTTTCTTCGTCTGACCATAAACCCAATCGTTGCAACTAGGTTCGTGAATAGAATCATGAAAATCACAATATCCGTAATTGACTGTAAGTCTAAACCCAACTCCAATGGCATAAAAGCAGTTAAACCCGCAGTAAGACCCCTTGAAACCATCAGAGACACTGTCAACGTATTTTCCACGTAACGATTATCAAAGAATCCAATAATCTTGTAACTCGTCCACCGGCTTATAATCATTAAACCAGTCAGCGCAAGAGCAACTAACAAAATGCTTCCATTCACTGCTTCAAGGTTGAACATTAACCCCAGAATGAAGAAGAAAGTATTCTTAACCAAAAAAGTAACCTCATCCTGCATTATCTCGATATCAGTGAAAAACCTTAACACATTTCGTCTAATGCTGAGACGTGTTCTGAAAAACTTAGGTAGATTACCTATCGTAACCGCAAATATCATCACTGCAATAACACCGCTTCCCCCTCTGCTCTCCGTAAAAGCATGTAATATTATTGCGATAGCCAGTGTAGTCAGATATTTCAAAGCTAATTCTTTCTGTATCCTCACTAGCACCAGTGTCCATATTGAGGAAAATATTCCCCCTAGAAAAACAGCAACAAAAAGATAACGAAATATGCCTATTACCGTGGCTGATGCACTAAGTCTGAGGTTTACAGCTTGAATCAGTATTGATACTGCTGTGATTATAGTTACATCATTGATTATGGACTCAAATACAAGCATCTGAGTAACTGCCGGGTTGAGCCTCATTCTAGACGTAAAATAAAGTATAGGCAGCGTGGAAGTACCGCTACATATTATACCAAGAATCAAACTGGAATGGAGAGACCAACCTAATACAAGATTGAGAAAGCCTCCACATAATAAACTGGTAGTAATTAGCACAATTACCGTGAAAATAGTCGAGGTTCTCATATTTTCTAAGGCTTCTTGGATGTCAGTTGTTAACCCGCTTTCCACAAGTATGATCACTATGCTTAGTGTGAAGACATGGGTGATAATTCCCCTGATATCAGCCAACTCTATTAAACCAGATACGGGTCCAAGAAATAGCCCCAACACTATCATGAAGATTGATTCTGGAATTCCAGTCTTGTCAAATAATAAGTGTCCAATGACTGCTATTATGACTGTGAACCCCATTATCGTCAAAACGTTGAAATGCATGCAACTTCACAATGCGCTGAATTTCTAAGATTACAATGAAATTATCTATCCCTTATTAACCCTATCGCACTTTCTGCAATATTTATAATACCTCTACAAAACTTTGGTCTACTAAAATCATCTTGAATCTACATCGTATCAAAGCTACATGCAATTAATCCTCTAATACTATCCAAACGAGAATTGAACCAACACCCCCCTAAAATATAGATAAATAGTGAAGACCCATTACCGTATATGTTTAAATAGAGTAGTCCTCGTTACCATGAAAATGAAAAAGACTAAGCAGCTTCTCTGCTACTTAGCCGTTTTAACACTGGCAATACTATCATCAAACACACTCACCGTTCTCGGGAGCACACCATCAGTAAACGAGTTATCACTAGACCACGTATTTACGGAAAACATCCTTACACTCATCGGACTAATCATCGTACTCGCCTTCATAGGCAGCAAGCTATTCAACAGACTAGGCATACCCCAGATAGTAGGCTTCATCGTCACTGGAGTCGTCTTTGGCCCCTCTTTCTTGAATATCGTGCCAATTGAACTCTCATCTGAGCTACTTTTTATCAGTGAGATCGCTTTGGGGCTCATCGGCTTCGATATAGGCAGCCACCTCAAACTCAGCGAGATACGCAAGATAGGACGCAGCATACTCACCATCTTGATCTTTGAGGCATTCGGAGCATTCTTCCTAGTAGCCACAGGTGTTTACCTATTCACACGTGACCTTAACACCGCACTGATGTTCGGCGCAATATCAACCGCAACAGCACCAGCTGCTACAGTTGACGTACTAGCTGAATATGATGCCAAAGGCCCACTTACAACCAGTCTCCTCGCGGTAATCGGATTAGATGATGCATTAGCCTTACTATTATTCAGCCTTAGCAGTGGATTCGTAGAGAACCGCCTATCAGGCAGTGCCTCAGCATCCATACTCGATATTCTACTAGTACCCATCGTTGAGATCGGAGGCTCAATAATTCTAGGAATATTGATGAGCCTAACACTAGACTATCTACTTCACAAAATTAAAGGTCAACACGATGGCATGGCGATCTCAATCGGGGTCGTCTTTCTAGGCGTAGGGTTATCCGTTACACTTGGAATGTCCTTGATTCTTACCACAATGGCAATTGGATTCATCCTAATCAACCGCTCACCCGAACATGGCTACAGAATTAGATACACCATTGAACAAGCAGGACCTGTACTCTACGTACTATTCTTCGCTTTGATTGGAGCCAGATTCCAGTTATCCCTACTACCTGTCTCTTATACACATCTCCGAGCCCACGAGACCTCTCTACATCTCGTATGCCGTCTTCTGCTTGAA
>CALGBN010000147.1 GCA_937877765.1 Candidatus Bathyarchaeota archaeon
TGCCGAAACTGTGATGAACAAGGCACAGGGCATCCTCCTGAGATATGTAAATGTGGAAAAGCCCAGTTTGAGACCGAAACTTGGCTCTGTGAACGCTGTCTACAGGCTGCAAAATACGAGACCCAGAAGCTAATGGACATACTGATCACAGATTTCGGTGTCGAGACTGAGCATCTAATCACCAACTTCAGCGGCAACAGAGGCTACCACGTACACGTCCACAGCGATACATTCAAGCCACTTGACCAGAACTCACGCCGCGAAATAGTAGACTACATCATGGCAATCGGTCTCGAAGCAGAATACCAAGGCTTCAGCAGACGCAACAGAGGCGCAAAATCCACCTTCGCTGAGGGAGGCTGGAGAGGTAGAACGGGACGTGCTATCTATGATTATCTGAGCACGGTCTCTGAGGCTGAGGTAAAGGCGTTGAAGTTAGGGCGAAACGCAACAAAGAACATTGTGGAAAACCGGGACGAGATACTGGATACCCTTGTAACAAAACATCCCAGCAACGTCATCCCGTTAATCGACCCAAAAAGCCTAGACAAGATACTTGGAGAAGCCCTCAAACTACAGGCGGCAGAGATAGACACCGTAGTAACCACAGACATCCACAGACTCATCAGGATGCCCAACACCCTCCACGGTAAGACAGGTTGGCAAGTCCAGACGATCCCCTATGGCCAGCTACCTAGCTATGATCCCTTGATAAAGGCGGTTATCATAAGGGGTGAACCTGTCCATCTTGAGTTCGGTCACGCGCCGAAAATCAAAATACTAGACACAGTATATGGTCCATATGAAGAGGAGGAAGCCACGTTGCCCCTTGAGGCAGCATTGTTCTTCCTGTGCAAGAAAGGAGCCAGAGTAAAACAATGAGAACGCGATATGCACGACTCCATGAGGCATGGGACAAGGAGACCAAGAACGAGGTACTCCAGAACATACCAGATAACTTCCTCCACGAGATGAAAGAATACGTTCAGCAACTCAACAAGACCACAGCATCCACGGATACACTATCAGGAAGCCTCACCACCACAGAACGAAGATACGCCAACCAGATGCTAAAGGAGCTCAACGAGATACGCCTCAAAAAGATTATCAAGAGCGAGGTAAACGGGCTCCCACTGGATGCTCAAGCCATGACCCCCGAGGAACAAAAACTCCACAGCAACCTACGACAACTCCTCACCGGCTACAGACAAGGCGCAGAACTACCAACACCCAAACCACAGCCAGAGCCAAAACCACGCCCAAAACCAGAGCGGAAAGCACCCACGCCTCCGCCCAAAATAGAGGAAAAAGACACTGAACTTGTTCTAGTCAGGTTCTTACAGCCGTTACCAGCAATCATGGGCGTTGATATGAAGGCTTATGGGCCATTCCAGCCTGAGGAACTTGCCAATATTCCTCGTCAGAACGCTGAGAATCTGATAAATCGTGGCGTTGCTAAAGCGGTTCAAGCCAACTAGGTTACCATACTCTTTATACCCAGCCGCAGTGTAGTCTGTCTGCTCTCTTTAAGAGTTAAACCTAATAAGGAGAGACATGTGTAAGCTGGTAGAATAACAATGAAAGTACCCAAGTCCATGAGGACTTACTGCCCCAAGTGCAAGACGCATACGGAGTTCACGGTCAGCATCTACAAGGCCGGGAAACGCAAGGGCGCCAAGAAGGGAGAACGAAGGCAAGCCTCACGTAAGAAAGGCTATGGTGGCCAAAAGTTCCCTGAGCAGCACAATCAGGCGAAGGTCTCAAAGAAACAAACACTGGTTCTCAAATGCAAGGAATGTAACTACGGCATGATGCGCAAAGGTATGCGCGTAAAGAAACTGGAGGTAGTATAAGATGGCTGAATGGGAACACCTTATACCAAGACCAACAAGCAGATTCTTACGGGTACGCTGCATAAGCTGCGAATCAGAGCAGATAGTATTCAGTCACTGCAGCACACACGTACAATGCCAGACCTGTGGCGAGACACTAGCAGAGCCTACAGGCGGAAAAGCAAACATAAAAGGCGCAGTAATCGCCGTTTTAGGGTGATATAATTGAGTTTAGGACTACCAGAGTGGCCAGAAGTCGGATACGTTGTCATAGCTACTGTGAAGCGCGTTGAATCCTACGGAGCATACGTGGGGCTTGACGAGTTCGGAGGCAAAGAAGGTTTGCTTCACATCAGCGAGATCAGCAGCAGATGGGTCAGAAACATCAGAAACCACGTCAGACCAGGTCAAAAAGTAGTCCTACAGGTACTCAGAACTGACCCTAGTAAAGGACAAGTAGACCTTAGTTTAAGAAGAGTCAGTAAAGACGAGAAACGCAAGAAACTTGAGGAATGGAAAAAAGGCAGAAAAGCCGAGACCTTACTCACTCAAGTAGCCCATGATCTAGGCAAAGACTTGGATGAACTCTATAACTCTGAGTTAGTCAAGATTTACGACAAGTATGATACCCTCTACGAGGGTCTTGTGGCTGCCTCTAAGAAGGGAAGCCAGGCTTTAACCGAGGTTGGGATAAGCGCGGAGCTAGCGGAAAAACTAAGTGAGACCGCTAAAGAAAAGATAGTCATTAAGGGTGTAACCATACAGGGAGTCATCGAGATGACCAGCCTCAAC
>CALGBN010000148.1 GCA_937877765.1 Candidatus Bathyarchaeota archaeon
CAAACATTCCTACAACAGGAGATGGCATGGAGCAGAGTAATGGCAGTAGAACGCCAAGTAGAGAAACTTCAAGAACAGTTCCAAGAAACCGAGAAAGAACTCTTCGATGCCGAGGAAGAGATGGAGCAGAACACCAAGCTCATCGTAGACAGCGAGAGCAACCTACGAAACATGCGCACTGAACGCGAGGACCTTATAGAGAAACGCATCGAACTTGAAAGACTCGTAGGTGTAAGCGAGTATAGCATCAACTCAGCCAAGGACAGGATCACACAACTAGACGAGAACATACTCAGCAGCCAGCAGCAGAAACGCCACTTCGAGACAAGCTACAAGAACCTATTAAACCAGCTTCAGATGGGTCCCCAGAAACTAGACGACTACTTCACACTATTCAACGAGATCGAGGAAACCCAAGTAGAAACCTACGAAAGCCTAAACACCCAGTTCAGTGAACAACGAACCAATATACAAACCCAGCTAGAATCATACACACGACAATTAACAGAGGCTGAAGAAGAGGCAATCAAACTAGTTGAACAGATCGACGGTCTCAGACGAAGCATCAATCAAGCAAACGACCAATACATCGACAGCAGGATCAGACTCGCACTACTAAAAGATAGAAGACAGCGTCTAAGCCGTAGAGTACAGGCACTCCAAGGCGAGATCGATAGAGCAAACCGGGACCTAAAAGACGCTGAAGCTGAGGCACTAGTCAGGGGACAGAGGATCGATACAGGTAGAACCGGTGAAGAGATACTCAACGAGATCAGGAAGACTCAAGGTATCCTGATGGGTATGGCGAACATACCTGATGAAGCCGAGGAAATGTACGAGACCTACAATGAGACTTTCAAAGAGATACAGCAGCGCATTGAGGAAGTGCGTGAAAACCGGCGCAGGATACTCCAAGAGATAGAGGAACGGAACAAGAAATGGCGCGAAGTAACTGAGAAGCTTCTTGATGAAGTCAATGTCAGATACAAGCAGCTACTCAGAAAACTACAAGCCACAGGCGAAACCAGACTCATCAACAGTCATGACATAGAGGAAGCAGGCTTGGAAATCTACGTAGGCTTCAAGGGAGCAGCACCACAACGCCTCGACCCATATACTCACAGCGGCGGAGAACGCAGCAGCAGCGTAATGGCGTTCCTACTTGCGCTTCAACAGAACGTCATCAGCCCATTCAGAGCTGTTGACGAGTTCGACCTACACATGGACCCCCAGAACAAGGAAGCAGTAAGCGACTTTATCGTCCAGACCATGGAGGGCACCAACGACCAATACATGGCTATCACACCAAGCCAAGTCACATTCAAGGGAAAAGACGTACACATCGTAATGGTGCATAAATCTGAGACGGTCAGTGAGCCACGGATAGTGGAGGCATAAGATGAGTGAACTTGAGAGCGTCATTGGTCTATGCAGGATGGTTCAGAGCGGTAAGATAGAGCCCTTTGACATCGATTTTGATTACGTGATGAGCGTCATCCAGAAACACTATCCAGATATCAAGAACCCAAGAGACTTCTGCATGGACGCAGAGGCACTGAAAGAACTAAGTCTCGTCTTGGAGCGTCAAAACCAGTGGATCGAACACAAGTCCACCACACTCTACAAGGACCCTTTCATGCTGAGCCAGAGCCTCATGGCACTGGACATCGGAGCAATCGCTGATATATTCCTACGTTCATGGCATCCACTCGTGGAGATGGAGCAGATGAGTGCAGCCACACTAGCAGCCAGCCTCAGCTACTGGGGTGACCTAGTACCATTCGCGGAAAGATGGCAAGACTCAGAGGTAGAAGAACGAGAAACAGGTATAGCCACAAGAGACGAGGCAAGACAACTAGGATACCTGCCTGAAGAAGGATTCACAGACATCATCGAGGCTTTCTGGCGTGAACTAGGAGAACGCGTCGGACCCGGTGGAAGCATTGAGTACTGGGACTGGATAGGAGCAGACACCTATGAGCAGACCGTCTACAGGGCATATCTCACTGTGTTCATGGTGGGTTATGGCTACGCGAATGCAACATGGAACCGCATGATGGACGAGTACACCATCATTCACAAGGAAACACCCGAGCCCAACCCAGAAGAGGCGAAGATAAGCCTCTCAGTACTAGTAGATTACGAGGAGTGGAAACTATGGCGCAACGAATGAGCAAGGCACAGCAACAGTATCAGAGAAAACTCAAGGACGCAGTACACCTATTATTCTTCACACACCACAAGCTACCCGGCGTAAGAGGCTGGGAACTACGAAAAGAACTAGGATCAGACTGGCAAAACGTCTTAGAGGTACTTGATAAACAACTACAGCCACTTGACCTACAGGTAACACAGGTACTAGACGACCCAGACATCATAGACCCCACAAACGCCCAGCTACAAGACGCAAGATACTACATCACCATGCGCGGCACAGTAACCCAGAAAACAGCCAAGACCATAGGTTGGAGAATCGACGACATCGCAGGACTAGCAGTATCAGTCGCCTACATCATCTCAAAGCAAGGCAAATCACCACGACAAGACGTAGAACGAGTACTAGAAGAGAAGCTACCGGGTTGGAGAGTGAAGATCAACATAGACCGTTACATCAACCAAGGCTATCTCGGAGAGGATGAACAAGGAATATTGTTCCTTGATTGGCGTAGCAGGGCTGAGATTGACTCTAAGAAGCTTGTTGATCTCGTTGTTAGTTATGGTAAACGTGAGCAGGAATCAGCTTAGAGGCTGAACAATATACCTACACATTAATGGTTCCTCGCTTATTATCTCCATCTCACATGTGTGTTCTTTTCTACGTAGTGTATCGAATATGCTTGTTAGCACCCCTTTAACGAAGGGCTTGAGATGCTCTGCTCCGTCACTTTGACTCAGAAAACTGTAGAACCCATTTGACTCAAGAATAGTGACCGGTTCATTAGAAAGCAATAGGCTAAGGTCCTCGTTTTCAAGCCTCATCGCACCCCAACCAGCAGTGAAAATGTTCTTGAAAAGTGTCTTTATTCCCATCAAGGCATCAGACGCATTTAGGACTAGGTTTCCCATCTCCTGACCCACCCCGAGACCACTCTGGTATACGAATACACCTGCGGCGCTACCGAACTGTTTTGTGAGGTTGATGATCAGGTTGATGTAGAATGGTTCACCAAGCATCACGAATCTATATCCTGTTGCCTTGTTTCGCCATTCACCTTTTTCTGGGTCAAAGCTGAAGAAATCCTCTGGGTTCATGAATATTGTTGAGGAATGATGCTCTATAAACTCTCGTGTAATAATAAAACAAGGATTTAGCAAAAAACTTCGTTTATTATTCAGGTAAAATGCGGTTTTTTCGGGAGGTATCGTTTGTCGAATTGTCCCATTAAAATGGATTGTCCTATTTTTATGGATATGATTTTATAACATACAGACACCTATCATGTATACGCCCTATTGGTGAAATAATGGCAACCGAGGACAAGATTCTAGGCGTAGTAAACGCTGTCGGCTTGGAGCGAGATGACCAAGAGTTCAGAAACTTCAACCTAACTGTGGGAATAAAGATCAAGACAGACAAAAAAATATCCTATACTGAGGGCGAGAAGCTCATTAAACAGCTTCAGAAAAACCTCATGGGCAAGAACATTGAACTGGAACCGGTAGCTGTCCCCTGTCCAATATGTGGTAAGACATTCAACAGCGAGCAAGGCATGAAACAGCATCAACGTCTTCAGCATAAGGAAGACGAGAAACCCAAGAAGAAGCGCACCAGAAAGAAGAAAACAGCGACGAATAAAAAAAGCGCTTCAAAATCAAAGTCAAAGAAGAAATAGCTTATTTTTTTAATTCTCTAGGTTTACGATTTAGGTGGTAAATTTTTAAGGTTCATCCATTGGTGCGATTACAAAATTTGTTATTAGAAGTGGAGCCTCGGGCGGGATTTGAACCCGCGGCCAACAGCTTACAAGGCTGCCGCTCTACCCCTGAGCTACCAAGGCGATTCGCACAGAGTATGTCAAGGGCGATCAAATAAAGATTATCGTCTGAAAGAGGGAGACAGCTTTAAACGGGAGCTGGTTTCAGGTATCTCGTTGAAATTAAAAGCCGTCCTCTATAGCTTACTGGCTATTTCATTGGTTTCTTGCATCGTTTTAGTGGCTGCTGATACTGTTTTACCAATAATTCTAGATAAGGAGGATACTTTGAGTGGGCTGGAGCTGGTAGCACAGGAGGGTTGGCTTCAGGAAAACGAGCCAATACATCATCAACTACTTGTCTATGATTATAGCCTGACCGAGCAAGCCAATGCCTCGGTAAAGAAGTGGCAAGACGAGCTTACCGCCTTAACTAGCCCTGATGGATATACAATCATGGGGATCGTCACTGAGGTTGATCACCATGACCCCTATGGGGTTTTAGAGACCAGAATCGAGGTGTTGAAGATGAATGAGAATAACACCGAGTTTGACTGGTATGATGTCACTGTATCCCAGACCTTGACGCCCGGTGCTAACTATACATCGGATTGGGAATGGAACTGGCTCACCTACACCATGAATGGCACGTATGGCAGAGGAAATATCATGCTATCCGACTATGATCCGCCGCCAAGCCACGAGACACCGACAGGGATATTTACGTTCCTCTGGAGACTCTTGGGGTTTGATCTGAGAAATTATTTGCCTTGGATAGGTGTCTCTGAGCCGGTCTTGGAAAGCAGTGATTTGAGTGATTTCAGCTTGGAGGTTTATCGTGTCCGGTACTCTGCAGATCGAGAGTATGCTCACAGGGATGAGTCATTGGAGATTAGGCATCACTATGTGGCGCGTGTAGCTGATGGTGTGGCACCTGTTTTCTGGCATCAGACACAAGTCCAGTATACTCAGGCGGAGGATTTTGCACAGGTTCCGGTTATTTCGCCGCCCTTAGCCACAGGATACGTAACCATAAGATAGACGGGGTTTTGAGTCAAAGCTAATAATCCGCTGGGGTATTATTAGTTAGATTTATTTTGTCGATCATTGAGCCCGAGGGAAAAACTGTTACTCGTTCATTCAGACTGGACAAGGCTTGGCATGATTCCTTAGCCAAGATAGCTGAAGAACGTGGGGTATCATTGAGTTCATTGCTGGAGAAGGTCTGCCGAGACTATGTCTTATTCTATCAATGGGTTGAGAACCTAGGTAGCATTGTTTTCTCACCAAACACAGTGTTAGAGATTGTGAACGCTCTTGATGAAAAACAGCTCAGAGAAATCGCTGAAAAGGTAGCCAAATCCACATTCAAGGAATCATATATGGTGCGTGGAGATAGCCTTGATTTTGAGACCGTAAGGTTTCAGATAAAGGATCAGATGGGTAGATATGCTAACTGGTTCAGTGTGATTGAGCATGAAACTGATGATCACTACTTCTATATCCAGCATAATTATGGTGAGAAGTGGAGTTGTTTTGTTGAAACCTATCTTAGCAGTCTATTCAGAAGTATAGCTGAGGTTGATGTCGATACAGAGCGGGTAGATCATAATATACTTGTGAAAATCAGAACAGGAAAAAATAACTAAGATCTATCCAGAAATATGCATATTACATGAAAGTGTACACCACTGGGTAATCCGATATTAATCATCTCTCAAGCAGACCTCTCATTTGACGAAAAAACCTATTAATGCAAATTAAAACAAAACCATGATGATCTTTCTATGCTGGTCGGAGTCTGTATGGAGTTTTACTCCAAAACATCCATGGATAGCTAACATTATTGGGATCATGGCTTTACTCGGGTTGATTTATGCCTCTTGTCGATTAATTCAAACACTTATCTACGGTGAGTCGCCTTGAGTATTGATTCCTTGCTTCTTTTCTTTGTCTTGATTTTGTTTGATTTTTGATTCTATGTAGTGAAGGGATAGCTTTTTTGGGCTAAATCCTTTCAGCGAGTTGTAGGCGAGGTATCTTGCCTGTGCCTTCTCAAGTATCTTGTATGATTCTCGGTTGACATCAATATCCCCATACAGGTCATGGAGATCAGTGTGAATGTGAAACATCAATAGGTTATACTTGGAGTGAATCGTCTTCCAGATAATGGGAATGTTCTCGTTAATCAACAACGAGTTAAGACCCGAATTCATAGGATACTCCAAATGCACCAGCATGTAAGATAACAAGTAACCCGGAGGCATGAAAAGCTCAGGGAATCTACAAACAGGTTCTAAGAGAATCTTCTCCTTAAGCATCTGATTAACTCGTTTCTCTACTGTCCTGTTGTGTAGACCCGTAGTCTGTGTAACACGATTTCGGTTATACTTGATGCCCTTTCCGGTCAAGAGGTATCTGAGAATCGATACATCAAGCTGGTCTATGCAGTGCCCTTTAAGACATAAATCGCCTTTCCTGATGTCACGCTCAAGAATATTGATGCCTGTACTTGGATCATATTTCAGAAGAAGCTCGTTGCTAATGTATATCGTGTTGCTATTGAAAGTGGCGTGCTCCTTCTCAACGCCATAATCGTTTTCCAGTATATGAGGCAATACGGACAACCATTCATGGGCTTCCTTCAGGTTCCTATGAAGGGTGAAAATCAGTGTCCCATATTCTCCCTGCCGGAACTTGTAAGCAGCAATTATCTTTGGATCATCCATAATCCACTGCCTAATTCTCGGCTGACATTCAACACAGTCCGGTATATCCATGTTTGTAAGCAGCAACAAAGGATAGGCCGTGAAAAGATAATTGAATGGAAAACTGGGAGGCATAATGATATTATTCTCGATAAGCCGTTCCACACGTTCCTGAATAGTCCCCCTGTTTTTAGATAACCTGCGACCAAGTTCACTATAGTTTATAACAACAGACTCACCGGATACCAGAGACTCCATTATTCTCAGATTATCATTATTTTCTAGAAGCTCAGACACCATATCCCTCAGTTATTACTGTTTATAGATTCTTTAATACTATTCGAGAGAAGAAATGGATGAATCATCCTATTGATTATTCAGGATGATGTCATCGTATTCAGTCTCTACGAGATACTTATGGTACAACTCCTCCTTAGCGAAGGATACCAACATCTTACCAAGCTCGGTGCCCTTGAAGTTCTCAGCTAGCATCATGTAGAAGTCATGTGCAGTCTTCTCACGGTTAGCCGCGTAGATTAGTATTTCTTGGTAACTGGAGTCAGGTTTCAAAGGTACTTTTACCAAAGGATCAGTGATCTTGAGATCAACCACGTTCTTCTTGAGAGTGCTTGCTTTGATGTTATCTGGGTCTTCAAGCCCTTTGAGGAAGTACGCTCTGTGGCGTTTCTCGTCTTCAGCCATTTTACTGAGGAACTCTTTTGCACCGGGTCTTGTGGTTTTCTCGGCTGTCTCCTTGTAGAGGTTGTACGATTCTAACTCCATCTCGGCTCCAATCTTAAGAACTTCCTCTACGCTCATTTGCTCACCCGTTTGGGAAGATAAGAACGCGTGTATCTTCTCTGCTGCCTTTCTACCCTCACCTAGAGCTTGAATAACAGTAGCTCCTCCGCTTATGCTGTCGCCTCCAGCGAAGACCTTGGGTATACTTGTCTGCATGTCATCATTAACCTGTATACCACCCCACCGGTTTACCTCCAATCCCTCGGCTCGTGAAAGGAACAACCTGTTTGGAGAAGTTCCAATCGCCTCTATAACAGTATCAAACTCCTCGGTAAACTCGCTGTCTGGAATAGGAACCGGACGGCGTCTTCCGGATGCGTCGGGTTCTCCTAGCTCCATCCGTTGAAGAGTGATGCTCTTTACCCACCCGTCTTCTCCGTTGAGCTTTGTGGGGTTTTCTAGCTCGTGGAAATGTATTCCTTCCTCTAGTGCGTGGTGTAGCTCCTCTGCTCTTGCCGGTGCTTCTGCCTTGGTTCTTCTGTAGAGTATGTGAGTCTCGGCTCCGTAGCGTAGTGCGCATCTTGCTGCGTCCATGGCTACGTTTCCTGCGCCGATGACAGCTACTTTTTTGCCAACAACGATAGGGGTGTCTGATCCCTCGGGGAACAAGTATGATTTCATCAAGTTGGTTCTGATGAGGAACTCGTTAGCAGAGTAAACACCATTCAACTCTTCTCCCTTGAGGTTCATGAACCTTGGAGCGCCTGCGCCGGTCCCTACATAGATAGCGTCATATTCAGACAGTAAATTCTCGAAGCTGATGTGCTGACCGACGATCCTGTTTAACTTGATTTCTACGCCAAGGTCTTTCAGCATATCAAGCTCAATGTTTACGATGGACTTTGGTAGCCTGAACTCGGGGATACCATACTGCAAGACTCCACCCGCCTTATGAAGAGCCTCAAAGACCACAATATCGTATCCGAGTTTCCGTAGATCAGCTGCGCAACTGATGGCTGTGGGTCCAGAGCCGATGATAGCCACCTTTCCGGTGTTATCCTTGATCTCAACTGGCTCCACTACACCGTTCTCGATAGCCCAGTCACCGATAAAGGACTCAAGTTTACCTATGTTAATCGGCTGACCTGCTTTACCCAGCACACAAGCTCCTTCACACTGGGATTCCTGTGGGCAAACCCTTCCTACGATTGATGGGATTGGGCTACTTGCCTTCAGTGTATTATAAGCTGCGTGGAAATCACCTTCAGCGATCTCCTTCACAAACTTTGTAACATCAATGTTTACAGGGCAATGAGCGGAACAAGGAGAGTGAGCACATTGGAGGCACCTGTTTGCTTCTTGAACCGCTTCTTCTTTTGAGTAGCCGAGGGGTACTTCGTTGAAGTTTTTTACTCGTTTCTCGACCGCCTGCTCTCTCATTGGTACACGTGTTGCCGGCATTACTTGTTCCTCCCTGCTAGGTAGAGGTCTTTATGTACCTTCTCGGGTGCCTTGAACATGGCAAGCCTGTTTATTACCTCCGCAAAGTTCACCTTATGAGCGTCAAATAGAGGACCATCCACGCAGGTAAGCTTCATCTGACCATCTATGAACACTCTGCATGCTCCACACATGCCTGTACCATCCACCATTATCTGTCGGAGCACAGACATTGTTGGGATATTATAGGGTCTGGTAAGATCAGCCATCTCTTTGAGTTTCCCAATGTTGCCACAAGCGAGAGCAATATCGACCCTCTTTTCCTCAATGAGCTGTTTCAATATATCCAGATAGTGCCCTTTCTGACCATAGGAGCCGTCTTCAGTGGTGATATAGTACTCATCACTGACTGAGCGTAGATCTTCTTCACCATAAACATCATCCTTTGTTCCGAATGACTGTATAGAGATAACATGGTTGCCGTCAACTTGGCTGAGGGCTTTACAGTATTGATAGTTCTCTGCATGGCCACATACTAAGTCACTGCACCATACAATATTCCCGTATTTTTTTATAGGGAACTCGTTTCCCTGTGGCCCAATCACCTGATAGAGTGAGTCTCCAACTTTGTAATCGTCGAGTTCAAGACTTGTCTTACCTAGTCTTTTTATGAACATCACGATGTTGCCATTTTCCGCTGATTTGACGGACATGGGGATTCTTTCCCCATTTTCATTAGTCATAAGTAGGACAAAGTGTCCTGGTTTGATCTTCTCTGCGACATGAGGTGCCTCAACTTCAATCAAGTAGTCTGCTGAGTTCAAGTCTTCCTTTCTGACGATCTTAAAATCGGTCATTTCATTGGAGATTTCGGTGACATTGTTTAAGGA
>CALGBN010000149.1 GCA_937877765.1 Candidatus Bathyarchaeota archaeon
CTTTCTGACCCATGGACTGCTCATAGGTCTTGAGGTTGAGAAGTATAATCGGGTAATCCACTATTACTACGGACATCTTAAACACCTTGGAAATGGAGCGCCACGTATTAATGGTTGCGCGTTGCTAAAGCTTAAAGCGCCCACGCTCCCAGATCAGATGTTATAAATTGAAACATATTGGTCCAAAGATAGTAGCAGGTCCACCGGGTCCAAAGGTCTCAGAGGCGCTTCGTGGCGCTGGTTTATCTGACGCTGATTATGGTTCTCCGCTAGTAAAGCAAGCTGAGAGTATCTATATTGAGGACCCTGATGGGAACGTGTTCATTGATTTGGTGTCTGGGCGATGTGTCGCTAACACGGGACACAGCCACCCGAGAGTAGTCAAGGCTATCAAGGATCAGCTTGATCGTGGTTTCCATTGGCAGAATCTTGAGATGTACAGGTTACAGGATCGACTTGGAGAAATGACTGGTTTATCGCCGTGTCAGATATTCTGGAGTCAATCCGGTAGCATGGTGAATGATTTCGCTATCAAGGCGGCTAGAAGGATCACTGGTAGACCGGGTATAATCAGTTTCACTGGCAGTTATCATGGGTCAAGTATAGGTGGAATCAGTCTCAGCGGATATGATCCCTCTATGAAGCGCCACTATGGACCACTGGTTCCTGAGATACATCACGTTCCATACGCAGCATGCTACAGATGCCCATTCAAGATGGAGCCAAACTCATGCGGCTTAGCTTGTCTCGATTATCTTGAGGACATGGTTTTCAAGAGCTATGTGACGCCAGATGAGACTGCCGCTGTTTTTGTTGAGCCTATTCAGGGTGATGCTGGATGGCATGTGCCTCCGTCCGAATGGCACCAAAGGCTCAGACGTATTTGTGATGATCATGGTATGCTTTTAGTTGTCGATGAGGTTCAGACCGCCTTTGGGCGTACCGGGAAATGGACGGCTATGGAACACTGGGGTGTCCAAGGAGATATTGTGCTGCTTGGGAAAGCTATGGCGAGCGGTGTTCCCATCAGTGCCTGTGTCTTACCTAGGAGCTTATTGGAGTCAACTGACCCTGAGCCTATTCCGATACATGCTCAGAGTTTCAGCGCTACGCCACTAGGAGTAGCTGCAGCACATGCTACAATGGATGTGATCAGAGACGAGAAACTCTGCGAGAACTCAGAGAAAACAGGAGCATACATGAAGAAGCGGCTAGTAGACCTGATGGATACTCAGAGTTGTATTGGTGATATTCGTGGTCTTGGACTTCTACTGGGAGTAGAGATTGTGAAAGACCGAGATGCTAAGACACCTGCACCTGAACTGGCTAATACGATTTGTAGAGAGGCGTTCAAGCGTGGATTGTTCATAATGAACATGGGCAGTTATGGAGGAAGAGCGATTCGTGTTGCACCACCATTAATCATTACCCCTGAACAGGTTGACGTCGCGGTAGAGGTTCTAGATGAGTCTATGAAGGCTGCAACAGGTTAAGCATTGTAGCTCTTCATGAACTCCTCTGTGACCCTAAGATACTCGTCTACGTCTTCAGGGGTGTGAGGGCTGCTTATCCAGCTGTGACTCACGGTTGGGCTTAGATAGATTATGTTTCGCTCAAGCATGTACCTAAAGTACGCTTTTGTCATCTCCAGATCGTTCTTAGCGGTGTCTCCAGCGTTCTTTGGTTTCTCTTTCTGGAAGTGGATACCAAATGTACTTCCAACGCCTGTGACTGATGCTGGATGTTTGGATTCATCAAATATCGCTTGGAGTCCACTGCGCATCTTCTCCCCTAGAGCATCAATGTGCTTGTGAACAGACCCATCCTTGAGAGTATCAACGGTTGCACAACCAGCAACCATCGTAATCGGGTTACCAGTAAACGTACCACCATGAGCACTCCGCTTCTCAGGATCAGGATACTTTGTGTGATCAATAAGCTCCATGATTTCCTCTGGTCCACAGAAGGCTCCAACAGGGAAACCGCCTCCAATCACCTTACCCATAAAGGTGAGGTCCGGGGTTACGCCATAGTATCCTTGTGCTCCACCCATTCCCAGCCTGAACCCGGTGATAACCTCATCAAAAATCAACAAAGTATCGGTCTCAGTGCATAGTTCACGCATACCCTCCAAGTATCCCGGTTCTGGGGTAAGGAAACCTGCTGCACCCATAACAGGTTCCATGACGATACAGGCTAGTTTCTCTTTTTTCGCGATCCTAGTTGCTGCTTCAAGGTCGTTGTATGGTACAGCCATGGTGTCCTCAGTGGTTTTAGGGTTTAATCCAGCGGACTCAACTCTTCCATAGGGTCTGCTGACATATGCGTGAAGACTATCATAGCCACCGTGCCATCCGCCCTCGATCTTCAGCATCTTGTTTCTGCCGGTATATGCTCGGGCGAGCCTTGTGCCGTACATGTTTGCCTCTGTACCGCTGCTGGTGTAACGAACCATCTCAGCTGATGGAACATGCTTCACTATTCTTTCTGCTAGTTCAATCTCTTTCTCGTGGCTAAACCCAAAATGCGTGCCTTTTGGAAGCTGCTTCTCAACAGCACTGATGATATTATCGTGGGCGTGCCCTAGAATCAATGCGCCGTGTCCAACCCAGTAATCAGTGTAAACATTCCCATCAGCATCATACAACTTTACACCCTTAGCATGATCAATATAGAAAGGATAAGGTGGAAGAGCCCGTATCGCATAACTTACACCAGCTGGGAGCACTTTCTTCGCCCGTTTAAATAATTCCTTTGATTTCCCTGTTCTCTTACTATACTCAGACACACTGATCGCCTAACCAGAAAATACCGGTTCCATGGTTTAAAACTAGGCGGTCAGCGCATGGGTTTAAAGGCAATGAGTGCTTTATCGCCTCTGTGAACCCGGAGAAAATCAACGAGAGCATTGTTCAGCTAAAGATACCAATGTCTAGAAACCCATTGGGTAAGACATTCAGCTACCTACTACTGGAATCAAAGACACTCATAGACACAGGAGTACCCACAGAGGAAGCCTATCAAGGACTCAAAGACCAACTAGCAGAATACAACCTAAAGCCACAGGATATTGAACGAGTAATCATCACACACCTCCACAACGACCACATCGGCATAGTTGAGACTCTTCGTGATTACGGTGCTGAGATATGGGCGGGAGCCGCAGCTAAAACCAGACAAGAACAGATGGTCAAGGAATGGGAAAACCTCTACGAGAACACCCTCAGAGAACTTGATCTCTTTGGAGGACAAGAATACAGGAACAACATCACACGCAACAGATACGTCTTCAAATCTGACGTAAAACCAATGCCCATCGACAGATACCTCCAAGACGGAGAGAAGATCACAGTTGGAGACCTAGAACTAAAAGTGATCTGGACCCCGGGACACAGCTACGAACACATATGCCTACTGAATCAGGCACAACGAATACTCTTCAGCGGAGACCACGTACTACCAAAGATCACAAGCCACGTAGCATTATACAGCTACAGAAACCACGACCCACTCAACGAGTACCTAACAAGCCTACACAAAGTCGAAGACATAGACGTAGACACAATACTACCCGGACACGAATGGATATTCCACGACCTCAAACCAAGAATCGAACAACTCTACCGACACCACAGAAACAGACTAGACGAGATGAAAGCCACCCTAGAAGACTGTGCCCTAAAAACGAATAGTGAGAATATTAAAGAAACGGGGGAGAGATGGCGACTGAGATGAGAGAGCTCTGGATAAAGGTTGATTCTTCCCTTCAACCCGAAGAAAAGAAAAGACTTATAGAGGA
>CALGBN010000150.1 GCA_937877765.1 Candidatus Bathyarchaeota archaeon
CTACACCGTCTAATTCGTCGGCAGCGTCAGATGTGTATAAGAGACAGCATATTATACGAGGTAAAGATGGAGCGCAAAGTATTAGCACGACGATATCGCTATCTCTGGATGGGCGAGGCAATAAACATACTGTTCTTTATCGTACTCTTCTTGTACCATGCCCTAATTGATGAGGAATGGTCTAATTGGATCGCCCATTGGATCGCCCGAACCTATAGTCTTACAGTAGTCATCATCATTCTATTACAGGGTGTTATCTGGTGGCGCTGGAAACTTTGTACGTTGCAAGCTGGGCAACGCACCATGCCTCTGCGTATTTTGATACGGTTTCGCCGCTTCAAATGGGTGAATTGGCTGCTGATTGGTTTATTCCCTGTCGTGCTCTGTCTCAAATGGTGGCTCACGGACTCGTTCTGGTTAAGCAACGACACATGGTTGGGACTGCTGTTCATGGGTGGAGCGTTCTTGGAGCAGATCAACTACTACTACTATCAACTTATGTATGATAATCGCTATGATTGGACTTGGTTGCGCGCGCATCGTCGGTTGCGTCAAGGCAGTATCGGGAAAGCGTTGGCACAAATGTCGGAATAATCAGCCACCTACCCCACTACGAACCATCTACCAGAGGAGACAGAAAGGAGTTACTAAAATGAATACTTCAACAAAGACGTTACCAGAGGGGTATGTCCAATCCGGTGAGATTAACCTGAAAAAGAATAGACTATTGGCCATTACTCTGAACATTATTGCGTTTTTCGTCGGCGTCCTCAGCTTTTTCTTGCTGTCAAGTTTCGCCACTTTGGTACGCCCAGGCATAATGAACCTCTCGGGTAGCATAACGGCAGGTGTATGGGCAGTCATGCTGGGGCTGGTGATTTTACTCATGACTATCCATGAATCAGTCCACGGGTTTTTCTTCTGGGTGTTCACCCGCAGCAGTCCTGTCTTTGCCTTCCGTCTGTTCTATGCGTACGCCGGGGCGCCGGATTGGTACATTCCCACCCGCCAATATATGATCGTCACATTAGGTCCGCTGGTAATCATAGGCGCTGTGGGAATACTGCTCATGCTGCTGGTTCCAGAAAGCTGGGTTTTGTTTATCGCGTTTATGGTGGCCTTAAATACTGGTGGGTCTGCGGGCGATCTCCTAGTTCTCACCCGCCTTTTCAAGTTATCGCCAATGTGTCTAGCGAACGACACCGGAGATGTATTTACTTTCTACGAACACCAACCAACCATTGACCATCCATAGTGTTTATTTCGATTTAGAGTGCTGCAATCAGAAT
>CALGBN010000151.1 GCA_937877765.1 Candidatus Bathyarchaeota archaeon
CCGAGATCTACACCGTCTAATTCGTCGGCAGCGTCAGATGTGTATAAGAGACAGGTTACTTCTTCTGGAGGTACTCATCAATGCTGTTTGCCGCGATCTTACCGGCGCCCATGGCGCTGATTACAGTAGCCGCTCCACTAACAACGTCACCACCAGCATAGACGGCGTCAAGAGTTGTCTTCATGGTCTCCTCGTCGGTGATGATTGTACCCCATCTTGTAGACTCCAATCCTTCTGTTGTCTGCTGAATGATCGGGTTAGGGCTCTGACCGATGGCGATGATTACCGTATCTATGGGTATTCTCCACTCAGTGTTTGGTATTGGTTCGGGGCGTCTTCTACCACTGTCATCGGGTTCACCAAGCTCCATCCTGATTAACTCGATCTCCTTAACGTTACCTCTTCCATCTCCGTGGAACCTTACAGGGTTATTCAAGAGGGTGAATATCACGCCTTCCTCTTCCGCGTTCTCAACCTCCTCGTGACGGGCTGGAAGCTCGTTCTTGCCACGCCTATAGATTATGTGTACATTTTCTGCGCCTAATCGAAGGCTACATCGCGCTGAGTCCATGGCTACGTTTCCTCCTCCGATAACTGCCACGTTTTTCCCGATTTTGATTGGTGTATCGTACTCTGGGAACCTGTAGGCTTTCATCAAGTTGGTTCTTATCAGGAACTCGTTGGCGCTATAGATACCGCTAAGGTTCTCACCCGGTAGGTTAAGGAATCTCGGTAATCCTGCACCGCTTCCGATGAACACTGCCTCAAATCCTTGTTCAAATAGCTCTTGTACTGTGTAGAGTTTTCCCACCATGCTGTCAAGGTGTATCTCAACGCCTAGCTGTTTGACGTAGTTTACCTCTGCTTGCACGATCTCTTTGGGTAACCTGAACTGGGGGATACCGTACATTAGTACGCCTCCTGCTACGTGAAGAGCCTCAAACATCTCAATATGATGCCCCTTCTTCTTCAGCTCAGCTGCAACCGTTAATCCAGCAGGTCCAGCGCCTACTATTGCTACTTTATGACCAGAAGGCTCAAGCATCTCAGGTGTTTCTACTCCCGCGTTTCTTTCAGCATCAGCCACAAATCTTTCCAGACGCCCAATCTCAATTGGCTCTCCCCTGATACCAACAATACAGAACTTTTGGCACTGGTTTTCCTGTGGACATACCCTACCACAAATAGCGGGTAACGCGTTAAACTCCTTGATTTTCTTAGCGGATTCTATGAATTTCTCTTCTTTAATCAAAGCGATAAACGCCGGAATGTCTATGTTAACAGGACAACCTTTACGGCACTGTGGGTTCTTGCATTGGAGACAACGATCTGCCTCTTGTAGAGCTAATTCCTTGGTGTATCCCTGTGCTACTTCATTGAAGTTGTTTACACGTTCCTCTGGACTCTGCTTTGGCATATCGGTTGCTGGTTTATTGAACGCCGCCATTACTGTTCATCCTCCATCTTTTTGACAACCATTGCGATCTTCTCCTGCGGGTTATACACCCTCATCCTCATGATGAGTTCATCAAAATCTACTTCATGTCCGTCAAACTCTGGTCCATCGACACAGCTGAATAAAGTACTTCCACCGACAGTAACCCTGCATGCTCCGCACATTCCCATTCCGTCAACCATGATTGGGAACAGGTTAACCATCGTTGGGATTCCATAAGGTTTTGTCATATCGCTGAGATGCTTCTGAAGGCTTGTGGGTCCAATAGTGAATACGTGGTCATACTTGTTTTTCTCTAAAAGCTCCTTAACGATAGCCATACCTTCCTCACCATAGCTGCCATCATCAGTACAGATAATGGTCTCATCTGCAACGGCTTTAACCTCATCCTCAAGCATAACATGGTCCTTGTTACGGAAACCAAAAACCGCTGTAATATGGTTTCCAGCCTCCTTGAAAGCCTCGATCTGGTATAGCATTGCTCCAACGAAAACGCCTCCGCCAACGCAGAGGATTTTCCCATAGTTTTCTATCTTAACGCTGTTGCCCAGTGGTCCCGCGAAGTTGAGAATAGATTCTCCTTCCTCAAGCATACCCAGCTCTGTGCTGCTTTTACCTACCTCAGCGAAGTAGATATCAACTGTTCCTTTCTCTGGGTCGCTTCCAGCGATTGTGATTGGTAAGCGTTCACCAGTTTCTTTTGCTCGCACAATAACGAATTGCCCGGGTTTAGATTTATGGGCAATCGCTGGTGCATGCACCTCGAAATACTTGACATTGGGTGTTAGCTCTTTTTTTGACACTATCTTGAACATATATTCACCACGTTATAACGAATCTCATTAAGAAGCCCGTACGCATTAATAAAATTGAGGATTCAGAGTAGCAAAAACATGCAATATCGGCAAAAAACTTACCAATATTTGACAATGTTTAACAAAAAAGAAGAAGGTAATATCAGGTCCAGAGACCCGGTGCATCGCCCCAGATAGCGTCCCACCAGTCCCCCTGAGTAACAGCTTCACCCCGAACAAGTATCTCGTAGAGAGTCTTCAGGAGCTTGTGATGTCTGTGTTCATCAGAGAGAATAGCTTTCAACAAAAGCTCGACTTTCTCGTTCTCGACTTTATCTACTC
>CALGBN010000152.1 GCA_937877765.1 Candidatus Bathyarchaeota archaeon
TGGAGGGACGGAAAGCCCGCCCAGGAGATCTTCCGTGAGGTCGTGGAGCAACAAAACTTCTTAGAGGTGCTTGACAGGGTGACGGATCTCCTAGCCGAGGAGGGTATGATGGTTGAGAGAGACGCGGGTATAAAGGGCTCCTCTGGGGTAGAGTACATCTTCAACATCGTCGTCAGCGATCCGGAGAACCCCGGGAACTTGGCCGGGTTGAACCTCTTGATCGGTGATAACGTTTTTAACAAGGTCTTCGAGCTGAGCGCCAGCAAAAGGGACGTCAACGTCAAGGTGGTGCTGGCGTCCATGAAGCCTTTCCCCGAGGAGGTCATCAGCCTCGGTGAGCTCTACGGGATTACCTTGATCCAGTCCAATACGGCGGCCGGGCTCGTCGAGAAACTCCTTGAAATCATGTAGAGGGAGCGGGGTTCTGCGGTCTTAAAATGATCAAGGTTATAGATTTTACCTTAGATTATTTTTATAATGATTTCCACCGAGGTAGACAACTTCATCCACGACATCGATACAACCGACCATGTCCTTCTGTTCTACGACACGCAGGAAAGTAAGCGAAGAATTCTGTACCGTTACCTGGCTGAGGGACTCAAACAGGGTAAAGGCATCGTTTTCGTGCATTCAGAGGAGACACCCCAAGGCATCCACGAAGGTCTGGCCGGGCACGGCATAGACGTTGAGCCTAACCTGGCGTCTGGGAGCATATTGACGCCGAGGTACGACGAGTTCTACATAGTAGACGGGGAAGCCGAGGCGTTGAGGATACTCAACAAGTGGCACGAGACCATCAGTGTCTTCCAGTCCAAGGGGCTTGGGTTAAGGGCTGCGGGCGAAGTGTCCTGCTTCTTCAGGGAGGGAAAGGTTCGTGAGCTGCTAAGGTACGAGTACGCCCTCCACAAGGTGCTATCCATCCCGATGGACGCGATCTGCGCCTACAACCTGAAGACCATCGTGGAGACGGGGCACACCGACGTGATCATGCCCATCGTCAGGGCCCACGGCAAGGCCATATTCACGGCGGAGGGCGGGACCTCATATTCCCGCATCATGACAGCGAGATAGCAATAGCCGAGAGCATCACGGGCAAGAAGCCGTTTGTCAAATACTGGCTACACACCGGTTTTCTTAATGTGGCCGGAGAGAAGATGAGCAAGAGCCTGGGGAACGTAATAACTATAAAAGAGCTGCTGAAAAGATACAGCTGTCTCTTATACACATCTCCGAGCCCACGA
>CALGBN010000153.1 GCA_937877765.1 Candidatus Bathyarchaeota archaeon
CGTAGTAAAGCTACTCTTTCCGGTTCCCCCTCTCCCTGTAACTACAATTGTTCCTTTGTATTCAACCAACTCATCCGACACCCTGTTACCCCTATTTAGTGTAGTTTATACATCAAAGAAGGTGTGGATTATACTTAATCAGGTTTTAGTATACGAAGGGAAATATTCCTTCTCCCCCGGTAGATAAAGCGCTTTACTGTACTCATCAATAAACTCAAGATCAACTAACAGATCAATATAGACCATGTTTCTCGCGACCTCCACTGCCTCACGACGCTTATCTACTGATATTAAAGTGGCAAATGCCCCGGATAGAGAGCCGTTACCTAGAGGATGATATTCCCCATTGGGAAACTCTGGGAATATACCTAGCAAGGTGGCGTTTTTCATATCCGTGTATGTGCCGAAGGCTCCCGCTAGATAGATGTTTTTTGTATCATAGATGTCTATCTTGAGTTTTTTCATCAACACAGTAACTGCTCCACAAGCCGCTGCCTTAGAATCAATAACATAATCAAGGTCGGCTTGTGTCAATACAATGTCTTTTCCAATCTCGGTTTCCTCCGCTGGAACAACAAGATACTCGAGACCCCATTTTCCATCCCTGACATAAGGCATTCCGGGTACGAATTTGCCTGAAAAATCTATAACTCCCACACGGAAGACCTCTGCAACCAGATCAATCAAACCAGAGCCACAGATTCCCTTTGCAGGAGCATCACCGATAGTGGTTATCTTGGCTTTCTTTGTCTTGTCATCGATCTCAACGTGGTCTATCCCGCCAATAGCAGCCCGCATACCATGACGTACGCCCTCGCCCTCAAAGGCTGGACCGCTAGCGCAACTGCATGAAAATAACCACTTATTGTTCCCAAATACTATTTCTCCATTTGTTCCTAAGTCTACCATGAGGCTCATGTTTTCTGATTTGTGCATCTCACTTGCTATCACGTCCCCGATAGCGTCTCCACCGAGGAACCGGCTGACATTGGGTACGCAGTAGACGTAGCCCTCAGGGTTCACATTTAATCCGAGTTTTCCCGCCTTCTTGATAATAGGGTCTCGGGAGACTTCTACATTCGCGATCTCAAGATAGCCAGACTCTAGACCGGCGAAAAGATGATTCATAACGGTGTTTGCGCCTACTGATGTCTCTGATACTTGGAGTGGAGTTATTCCTGTTTTCTCATATATCTTGGATACTACCTCATTGATTGAGTCTACGACAACTTTCTGAAGCTTCTTCAAACCCTTTTCATCTCTCGCGATGGCGGTTCGGGTAACCAAGTCCTCGCCATAGGTGATCTGTTTGTTCATCCCAGAGCCTTTACCCAGTATCTCTCCTGTGTTCAAATCAACAAGAACGACAACGATAGTAGTGGTACCAATATCTATGGCGAGGCCGTAGCTTTCACCAAGTGTATCTCCCGCTTCGACGTTGATAACCTCAGGGAAGCCATTAGTTCTTGAGACTGTAATAGTTAATGTATCATCATTTAGCTCATTGATTTTGTCGTAGACATTTTCCGGCACCCTCGGTGGCGCCCCTGAATAGTCTTTGATCTTTAACCGTCTATAACTGAGAAGGAGATTGCTGCTTTCCGCTGGTCTAGATTCAAGCAAGTATTTTTTGACGGCGGGTTTGATCTCTGGTATATCTAATTCTGAGCTTATGAGTATCTTAGGGTTCTCTACACGGCTCTCTAATGGTATTGTGAATTCACAGTCTTCTATGAGTCTGACCATGCATGCTAGATAGTAGCTTGATTCCAGTTCTTCATGAGATAATAGCTTATCCGGGAGAAGACTGCGTTTCTCAACTTTTCCTTTATCCAGAATAACCCTGCATTTTCCACAGAGTCCTTTTCCTCCACAGAGTGCCTCTACATGTATGCCTTCTTCTTGAAGTCTATGTAGTAGAATGTCGCCTTTTTCTGCGAATATTTCTCTGTTTATCGGGTTTAACAGAATGCGTATACTCACAATATCTCATATGGAGTACGTGTAGATGTTTATAAAAAGTAACTAAAGAAGAACAAGTATTATACCGGCTACCATAGATTTCAGTACATGATTCTCGGTGTCTCAGGAAGCCCCCGAAGCAAGTCAACTGAATATGTCTGTAAACAGGCGCTTCAAATGCTCGAAGAACTAGGATACGAGACAAAGTATTGGAGTGTTAAAGGGAAAAAAATCAATTTCTGTACTCATTGTGACTATTGTAAGAAGGGTGAAGGCTGCGTATTCAATGATAATATGCAATCTCTCTACGAGCTTCTTGAGGAAGCTACAGCATATGTGATCTCAACGCCCGTATACAATGGTAATGTAAGTGGGCAACTTAAGACCGTCATGGACCGATGTAGATCATTATTCTCAAGAAATCATAAAGTGTTCAGATACAAACCAGTAATTGCTATAGCTGTAGGGGGAGACAGAGCAGGTGGACAGGAAGCCGCCATACAACAGATACTGTCTCTTATACACATCTCCGAGCCCACGAGACCTCTCTACATCTCGTATGCCGTCTTCTGCTTGAAA
>CALGBN010000154.1 GCA_937877765.1 Candidatus Bathyarchaeota archaeon
GCGTCAGATGTGTATAAGAGACAGCCATCAAGGGCTTGTCTAGCGCGGTCAACAACCGCGATTAAGGCAGCCTTACATTTCTCCTCCATATCCGCTACGATAACAACAGCGTCATCAGCATCAGCCTTCACAGCTTTTCTTAGTGCTTCTACTTCGGCTTCAGTGATCTTGTAGCCGGGAAGCTCATCAGTGTGGAAGATACCGCGTACACCGCCCATGAACTTGGCGTGGTCACTCATCTCAGTACCCAGTCGTCTATTTGGACAAAGCTCCATGCCTGTGAGCCCATTGAATCCTTTGAGTTTGACGGCATAGACCTTTCCGCCTTTCTTCAAGGCATTGACTAGTATCCTTGACTCGGTGTCCTTGAATAACTCTGAGACATCTTGGAGATCCTTGCGTAGCATCTCGGCTTTTACGCCGCGCTTATTCAGAATCTCAGCGATCTCCACAAGAGTTGCTTGTCGCTGTGCCTCATACTCAACGATGGTCTCAATCATGCCAAGGTCTTGTGCGCCTTTTACCTCGATGATGGCGCCATTCATTATGCTGACGTTAATGTCCTGTCTGATTGTGCCTAATCCCCTGCGCACCCTGCCTGTAGCCCTGAGTATGCTGCCGATTCTGGCAGCTACATCATAGACCTGCTTTGGTGTATGCATCTCGGGGGCTGTTGTGATCTCAATGAGGGGGATGCCGAGCCTGTCCAGTCGGTATGTGATCGTGTCACCGTCTTCCTCTACCTTACGTGCAGCATCCTCTTCGATGGCAACTTGTTCAATGTGATAAGTTTTCCCTACTGCCACAAGTTCTCCTCCGAGGCTGATGACGCTTGTTCTTTGGAAACCCCCTGTGTTGCTGCCGTCAACTACAGTCTTACGCATGATCTGAACCTCGTCAACAGGGGCTCCTTTTGTGAGTAGTGAAAACTGTAATCCTATGTCTAGTGCCTCAGCGTCCATTGGACCCGGGGGCTCCTCATCCATCTCCACCAAGCAACATGAATCATAGT
Organism: Candidatus Bathyarchaeota archaeon; assembly: GCA_937877765.1. Classification (GTDB taxonomy): domain Archaea; phylum Thermoproteota; class Bathyarchaeia; order TCS64; family TCS64; genus RBG-16-57-9. Next base: position 1,013 of record CALGBN010000154.1, read on the forward strand.
TTGCCTGATAGATGATCCTCTTTCCCTTCAAGAACTCGAATAACGCAGCTGGGTCTATTTCCCCTAACTCACTTTGAGCTGGTCTGAGTTTACGTGTGAATGTGTAATCGTGTTCATCTTTGTTTATCTTCGGAGGACAACTACAGAATAGCTTGTGCTCTGTGTCTAGCTCTTGATGTATCTCAATACCAACAGTCAAGCCTAGTTTCTTGTAGTCCATTATCCCATCCTCCCCAAGTATGGTGTCCGTGAATTCAACTCCCCAACTAGGTTAGTGAGCATAAGCTTCTTCACCTCATCAAGGTCGTCGGTTTGACCCATACACCATTTGAGCTTAACGAAGGCGGTCTCCCCGTGCATGTCCTCCATGGGAACCGCGCCACGGTCAATCAACTCACGACCATGGCTGTAGACGTTCAGGTTGACCCTACCCCAGATACACTGACTAACGATACCCACAAAGACGCCGTCCTTGCGTGCTCGTTCAACAGCAGGCCATAGAGTCTGGTTCACTTGTCCTAAGCCTGTTGCCTCGATGATCATGCCCTTGTAGCCGTCATCAATATAATATTCTAAGAGCCTTGGATCCATATCCGGGTGGAACTTGACTAACGCTACCTTGTCGCCGAACTTGTTGAGTAATTTAGGTTCAGCATCTCTTCTTGGAAGATAATCTGGGTTAATCATCTCCACACCGCCATCCTTATAGCGTGCAATTGGGAACGCGTTCACAGGCTGGAAAGCATAACGTGTGCTGGTGTGGCATTTCCTAACCTTTGTTCCCCTGATGTAGCTGATTGACTCGTCACTCGTATTCTCGTGGAGTCCAACACAGACCTCGGCAAAAGGAGCATGAGCCGCAGTGTAGACGCCGCCCATTAGGTTTGTAGCGTTGTCGCTGCTGGGTCTGTCACTGCTTCTTTGGCTACCGACAAAGATAACTGGTACAGGTAGGTTCTGGATCGCGAAGCTCATGGCTGCTGCGCTGTAACCCATGGTGTCTGTGCCGTGTGTGAATATGATGCCGTCTGCGCCTGCCTTGATTTTGTCATAGGCTCTCTTCGCCATTCCTTCCCAGTGCTTGTGACCGATATCCTCGCTAAACACACTGTAAAGTATGTCAGCGTCAACGTCAGCCACCTCCACAAGCTCAGGCACAATAGCCAACAGGTCACGACTAGTCATCGCCGAGACAACGCCGCCAGTCACATAATCAACGCGGCTCGCAATTGTCCCACCTGTGCTGATGATGCTGACTTTGGGTAATCCTTCCTCGGCTTTGGGTAGGGGTGGTTGTTTGAACTCTGGTTTAGGGGCTGTGCCTACCTTGTTTATCACCATAGCCTCGTTGTAGGCTAGTCCAACGTTGTACCCGGAAACCATTTTGAGTATTAGATGCCAGTCGTCGAAGGTTTCAACCCTCGGCATGAGGCTTCCCCGGTACTGCTGATTATTGACAACTACCTCCAGTTTATCGCCTATATCTACCCCCGCTGCTGTGAGGGCTTTCCTGAGTTGTCCACGGTATCCGGTAAGCTTGTCCTCCGACATATAAATCAGAGAAAAGAAACACCTCTACATGTATTAAAATATGGTTAATAATCTCAGTTTCTGCGCTGCGGGAGGGACTCGAACCATCGAGACCCTAGGACAGATCGCGGGTTCATAAGACCGGCGCATTAATCCTCTCTGCCACCGCAGCATCAATTAATTTGATATTACCTTGATGGATTTGATGTTACAAAAAATATTTTAAAAAAGATACAAAAGGTGAGTTGATGATCCGTCCTAGGGTCTTTTTCCGGTCTCACCAACGGATAGCTGAATCCGTCAAGATGGTCATATAAATTCAAATATTTAATAATTCAGATCTTGTGATGAACTTTTACTTAGTTACACCTGAAGAAGCAACTCGACTATGCGTTTAACCATCAAATGAATCATGAAATAGGCCTGCTCAGAATCTAGATAATTTTCCAGCGTTTCATCGAAGTAGATTCGTGCCTCAGCGGGGAATTCATCATCAGCTAGACTCATTATGATAGTGATAGGGACCCTTGGAAGCACATTCACCTTGACTGCTAGGTTTCCAAACTGGAAATCCGTCTTCTCACCGTTAAAAACCTCCACAACTTGTACCAGTTTTTCTGGATTGGATGCAAAATGGTTCACCAGAGTAATTGTCTCGCCTGTGTATCC
>CALGBN010000155.1 GCA_937877765.1 Candidatus Bathyarchaeota archaeon
TTTTTTCAAGCAGAAGACGGCATACGAGATGTAGAGAGGTCTCGTGGGCTCGGAGATGTGTATAAGAGACAGTTTGACTACGAGTTCCTTTACAGCCGAAGCTGCTATTCCCGACCTAATAGCATACCTTTTCTCTTTCTTATTGATACGCTTAACGATGACTTTTTCTGAGAGCGGAGGGAAGGCCGCGTGACCGCCAACTATGCTTACGCCGAAGGCGGCTCTGTTGCCTTGTTTGAGCCTGGGAACTCGGGCTATGCCGTGGCCTGTTCCGCGGGACTCTGCTGTCGTCCTCTTTCCCGCCATTGGGTCCCTGCCTTGGGGCTGGAACTTTGTGCTTTGGAGGGCGATTACCGCTCGTTTGATTACATCGTACCTGACTGGGGTGCTGAATACTTTTGGTAGTTCAAGTTCTATTGTTTTCTCGTTCTGGAGGTTTACTACTTGTACTTTCATTGGTTAGCTCCTCCTTGTTTTTGCCACTCTGTGTGTAGGTATGTGATCTGTGGCGCTTCTTCGGGGTAGTCTTGGTCTCTTACGCTTCTGCGTAGTTTGATTAGACGTTTGGCTGGTCCGGCTACGCTTCCCTTTAGTAGGAGGTATTCTCCGTTAACAAAACCATAGTTCTTGAAACCTGCTTTGGGGTTTATGCGATCGTTGTCGCTGCCCATTAGCATGATTCGTTTATTGTACTCGGTTCTGTTGTGGAAGCCCATCTGACCTGCCCTTGGTACCTGTGGCATAACGCCTCTTGGTACCCATGGTCCGATTGAGGCTACAGCTCTTTTCTGTTTCCTTGACTTGTGGCTCAGTATTCTGATTCCCCATCGCTTGACTGGTCCTTGGAAACCTTTTCCTTTGGTAACCGCGATGATATCGATTCCTTTTCCGATCTCGAACACATCGTTGATGGTCACCTCTTTTCCCAGAAGTTCTTTCACATAAGCCATCTGGTCCTCGATGGAGCCACCCATGATGGGTATCTCCATAAAGTCAGGTGTCTTCTGTGAGATGCTTGCCTTTCTAGGCTGCGTCGCTGCAATGATTCGTAGCTCGGCTATCTTGTCTAGGTTTGCATCCATCTCTGAGAATTTTTCGTCTGGTCTTGGATCAGTTGCGAAGGTGATTCTCCTGTGCAGGTCTCTTGGCTGGTTCTGCATCCATGCCTCAGTCATGGCTTGTAGGCCGTCCTGAGTTTTCTTGTATGCTCGGACTGCAGCAACCAACATAGGGGGAGTGTCGATTACGGTAGCGGCCGCTTTGACCTCTTGACCGTATTCAGGATCTCGTTGTCTATCTTCGATATAGAACAGGTGAGTCATGCCTGCTTTGTAACCAGCGAAGCCTGCTAGTCCGGGTTCTCCGTCTAGTTTTGGCCAATAGCTCACTCTGCCTTTTGGGTTCCGCGCTCTTTTGCGTGGACTGTAGCTTCGTGAGCCTCGCTTTGGTGATCTTACTCTTGGCATCTATTGACACTCCTTATTTAGAGCTACAAGGAATCAACATGGCTTCCTTTTAAAGGATTCTCTGATGAAGAGTGTTTATTTTATGTATTTTATTCAGAGTATGTTTAGAATTTCATCGGTGTAATTGCGTTATTATTCGGTTAATGGATGCTTATTTCCCGGTTACTCATACACTTTTTTACACTTATTGAGACATGATCTGTGCTGTTCTGGTGCTTCTTTTAGTAAAATCAGCCGCTTCCGGGTTTTTTCGGAGTACCCCCCCCTCCCTGTTAGCGGCTATTCTTTTGGCTGCTCGTAGACGGTGTCTCGAAGGAAGAATGCGAAGAGTACGCCGGCTAAGCCTATGACTGCTGCTGCGAGGAATGGTGAGGTTGGTGCATAGTTGGTGTAGAAGTAGCTGCCTATGATGGGCCCTAGTGTGAAGCCTAGTCTTACGCCTGTCATTCTTACTCCGAACGCTGCTCCTATCATGTCCTGTGGAACTGAGTCTGAGAGTAATGCTAGGGTTCCAGGCCATGTCATGCTCCAGAGTCCGAAGAGTATTGAGTTCAGTACAAGTAGGATAACCCAGTTGTCGATGAAGTGCCATGCTGCGTAGAGTACTGGGATGAACATGATGCAGGTGAGTACGAATCGTTTGCGTCCGTATTTGTCTGCTAGTCTGCCGCTTGGTATCTGGGTTAGTAGGTTTAGTATGCTTTGTGCTGTGAAGAACCAGCTTATCTGGGATGGTGACAAGCCATAGTGGTCTCCCAAGTATAGTGGTATAATGAGGTTGACACCTCCGAGGGCTGTTGTCATTAGTAAGTGGAATCCGAAGAAGCTGAAGAGTGTGGGGAATATATCTGGTTTGAATATATCCTTGATGCTGCTCTTGTTTTCTCTTTCTTTGTAAGCGAATTTTCGTTCAAGCCTGAGCCCAGGTAGGATACTCAGTGTGTTTACCACAGCTCCGAATATGAATACCCAGTACCATCCAGTTGTCTCAATCAAGTAACCACTGATCAAAGGACTAACTATGCCTGCGATTGGCCAAGCCATGTTCATCAATCCAAATATCAAGCCCCGGTTCTCGGATTGACTGTACTCTGTGATCATCGCCATTCTAGCGGGTACGAATAGGGCTCCAGCTGCGCTGAATAGGATGTAGACTGGTGTGACTTGTTGCCATGTTCTGGTTAGTGTTAATAGAAATATTGCGACTGAATTGACTATTGCGCTTGACAATAGCATGGTTTTCTTTCCGATACGGTCAATCAGTAAGCCACTAGGTAACATCAATGAAGTAGCAACAAGGCTACCTAGACTGATTACGGTGGCGTTCTGTACGCTGTTTGCTCCAATTCCCTCAAGAAATAATGGGAACAATGGGTTGATGAGTTGCATTGATACGCCGAAGGCTATGTTTAGCATGAAAAGATATGTTAGGTTCTTATTGAGACTCCGCATCATTTTGGTTAGTTTCCATTACTTTCTCTGGATACGGACAGATATTTCGAAGAACACAACCCTCATGATCAGGGTTACGAGCCGTACACCTCTCCCTTCCAAACCGTATCAAGGCAAGATGAAGCTCCCTAAATCGATCCGGCGTCGCCGCGTCCTGCCAAGCAGATCTGATCGCCTCATAACTGGCTTTTGGCTCGACTATCTCAAGCCGTTTAGCTATACGGGCTATGTGTCTGTCAACGGGCACTACCTTGCTGTTGTTTGAGAACATCAAGGTAACGTCAGCGGTTTTTGGACCAATACCGGGTATCTCCATCAACCTATCTCTAGCCTCATTAAATGGTAGTTTAAATACCTGACCAAGATCACCATGATATTTCTCAATGATAAGCTTGGATGCAGCTTTGATCGTCTTTGATTTCTTGTTATACATGCCTGATGGTTTGATTGCTTCCTTGATGGCTTCATCAGCTGCCTCTAGGAGCTTGATTGGTGTTACTCCAACTTGATCTTGCAGCCTGTTATAGGCTGTTGTAGTATTCTTGCTTGCAGTATTCTGGCTCAATATGGTTCGAATAAGACTGCCGAAAGGCATCATCTGAGAAGGTACCTCAATATCAGGGTACTCTGCGAGCACACGGTTAACTGCGGTTTCAGCTCGTCTGAAAGGAGATAACTCCACAGCTTCAGGCGCATTCTCTTTTAGATACCTTATACGGTCAGATATCAGGTTAAGGAACTCGGGTATGTGTATTTTTTCGGCGGCCGAGATACACATGTATGGGATACTATAAACATCTAGACTTAGCTCTTTGGCTATGATCTCTTCTCGTTCAGGTGCTTGATCCAGTTTATTGAATATTATGAGCATTCTGCTCCTGTTGACGCCTATCTCGCGTAGGAGTCTGATGCCTTCATTGATCTTGAGTTGAAGAGTCAACAATGGGTCTGTGATGTCTAGAAGCAGTACTACGACGTCACTGCTTCTGATATCTAATAAGTTGAGTTTAAAGCTCTGGATGAGCCGTGGATCAAGGTCCAGCATAAAACCAATGGTATCAATGAAGATTACAGTGGTCTCATAGTCGATGAAACGCTTCTGATACTTACTGCTCAGAGTCGTGAATGGACGGTCACTAACCGGTTTATTGTCGCCTGTAACTACGTTAAACAAACTGGTCTTACCCGCGTTATAGAAACCAGCTATACACACAACTGGATACCCAAGCTCATTCTTACGCTTCCATATACGCTGACTCTTCTCCTCCATCAACTTATCTATCTCTTCATTAATACGAGCCTGACTACGGGTAAGCTCCCTTAGTTGCCCATGGAACGCGTACTCTCCGCCTGCTCGGAAGAAGGGACGGTCATTTGTGTAGTTGACTGATGCTTGGAGTTTGTAGAAGGGTGTCTGTTTCTCTAGTCTTGCTGCTGCTATCTGTAGTTTGCTAAGGGTGTCTGATGCCATCTGATCGAATATCTCTAGGGTCAACTCGTATCGGTCTATTACCTCGATGTCCAACGCCATCATGAGATTTAGTTTCTGACTGCTACGGAGAATATTGTAGAATATGACAAGGTTTGCATCCAGCCTATTCTTCTTTTTCCGTATCTCCTTAACCTTTCCACTGCCTACATGGTATTTGGCAAAGGATCTGTAGCGTGTTTGGATAACCTCACCCACTACCTCGATACCGAGACTTTCTACTAGTCCCTTGAGTTCGTCCATTTTTACCCTGTATACGCTGTGGTCGTGCACGTTGGTCTTGAGCATACACAGTATCGCGCGGGCTTCTTGGTTGTCAATTAATAGTGGTTGGCGCTGCATAAGTAGGAGACAAGGCGCATTGAGTGTTAAAAAGGGATTGATGGTTAATGGGTTAAGTTTTGTAATATTGCATGATGGTTCTAGTCATGTGGTAGAAAAGTTCAGAAACAGCATATAGATAGATTAAAACTATATATAGAACAAATTTAGGATGGACTAATTTTATATTTAAGATGTGTAATGATTATTTCATCTGTAGGGTGGGTTCATTAATCATGGTACATTAACCACTCCTACAGATATTATCAACTCAGAAACCATCACTAATAAACCAACACATAGACTAACTCAGGTTCTCTAAACGTATCTGTTCCAAGTCCTTCTCAGATAACCCTTCCTTGGCAAGTATCTCCAGTATTAGATCAGTTTTAGCTCTACAGTACTCATCAACATCTTCGGCGGATTCAGCCAGACTGAGCTTCAACTCCTTGTACCTATTAAAATCTCTTGGATTTTTGCTTAGATGTTTTTTCAGTAATACATGGTTTCTATAGGCGATAGAGTCTTTGTGACAAACGTATAGATTGTGGAGGTGTTTAGAACTTGTATCTAGTTTGAATGCTTCTCGTTCTTTTATTCCTAGATCACCAATGTGTCTATAGCCAAAAACCGCCAGTTGTTCTATAATCTTAGGGAAAACCCTCCAGTTATCCAACACAATATCTATATCGATTATTGGCTTGGCGCTCATACCCGGGATTGATGTGCTACCAACGTGAACCACATCAACAGCGTATTTACTGATCGTTTCCCAAATCGGTGCACGTAATTCTTCAAACCAGTTAACCCAATCAGGATTATAGGCTTCTACAACATACTCATAGGCTTTCCAAGGATCTGTGTGCTCCCCGCAGGTGAATATGTCTAAAGCGGCATATCCATACTCAGGCCAAGTGTGTATCGATATGTGAGACTCTGCCAGGGCTATTATAGCCGTTATGCCTCCCCATGGCTCAAAGATCCTATGAAACTCGCCTAGATAGGTCGCTCCAGCTGCTTGAACCGCCCCTCGAAGAATGGATAGAGCCTTATCTACGTC
>CALGBN010000156.1 GCA_937877765.1 Candidatus Bathyarchaeota archaeon
TTTTCAAGCAGAAGACGGCATACGAGATGTAGAGAGGTCTCGTGGGCTCGGAGATGTGTATAAGAGACAGGTGTGAGTAGCTTCATCCAAGCTACCTTATCTTCAACGTCTAGCGCCTCTAATGCGTCCTTAACGTAGGTGAACGAGAACCCTACTCCTATGATTCCCTTCTTCTCCCCGTTATTCTTAACAAGGTTGAATGGAACCTTCTCAAACTCAGCCTCAACCGCGTCAATCTTTTCATGGCGTTCCTTGTGGCGTCTGAAGAGCTTCTCGAATCCGGCTACACGGTAGCTGAAACCTTCCCAGTCAAACTCAGGCTTACGTCCAAGGTCTTCTATCTCGCCTAGCTCTACGTCTGCTCTCATGTGACTTAGTCTTGTTACTGTTCTGATGAGAACTGGGAGTTTAACATGCTCTGATAACCCCAAAGCGTACTTGGTGAGATCTTTTGCCTCCTGTGGGCTGCTGGGCTCGATTATTGGGACATCATTTAATTTTCCCATCCATCTGTTATCCTGCTCTGTTCTGCTGCTATGTTGGCTTGGGTCATCTGTTGATACTACTACGAGTCCGCCTTTGACGCCTCTTAGCGTGATGGGGTTTAGAATGTCGAGTGCAACGTTTACTCCAACGTGCTTCATTGGACATATAACGCGTTGATTAACCATGCTTGCCCCATAGGCGACCTCAAGGGCTACCTTCTCGTTGGCGCTCCACTCAAAATGAAATACAAGTTTCTTGGCGACACGCGCCAAGGTGTTCCCGATCTCGGAGCTTGGTGTACCAGGATATGATGCTGCTAGGGTAATGCCTCCTTCTATGGCTCCCCTTGCGATAGCCTCGTTTCCCATTAGTACGACTCTTTCCCCGGGTCGGTCCAGTGCTACTGGATGTGACATATCGAATCACATTCAAGGCATTGGTGATCTTTTAAAATTCTTTCCCATGATTATACAATTATTTCATATTTTATTCCTGTATGTCAGTTTACCTGTGAAATACTAAGGTTCTAATGTGTTTATCCCAATATGAGTTGTGATAATTTTGATGAAGAAGGTACTTGGAAAAACTGGGCTTAAGGTAACGACGATGGGCTTCGGTGGAATACCAATACAAAGGGTATCTGAGGATGAATCAGTAGAGATTGTTAGACGCTGTTATGAGCTTGGTATGAACTTTTTCGATACAGCCAGAGCATATACTGTAAGTGAAGAAAGGGTTGGCAAAGCACTAGAGGATGTACGTGATAAGGTGACCATAGCAACCAAGAGTGGACAACGGACAGCTGAAGGAATAGAGGAAGAACTAGCAATTAGCCTCAAGAACCTACGTACAGACTATATTGACATCTATCAGCTTCACAATCTAAGCACCCGTGAGCAATGGGATAAGGTACGAGAACCAGGTGGAGCCTTGAAAGCGGTTACTAAAGCAAAGGAAGAGGGCAAGATACATCACATCAGTGTGACTAGCCATGATCCTGTGTTATCAATGGAGCTTGTAGAGTCTGGATTATTCGAGACCTTGATGATCCCTTTCAACTACTTGACGCCTAAGCCAGCGGAGGAGCTTTTCCCATTATGTAGAAAACATAATGTGGGTATTATCAACATGAAGCCCTTCGGTGGAGGCGCTTTCAGTAACGCCAACATTGCTTTGAAGTATGTTTTCAACAACCCAGACGTTGGCGTAGTTATTCCCGGTGTTATGAGTATAGCTGAGGTTGAAGAGAACTGGAGCATCTATGAAGGTGATTTAACGCTTACCAAGGAGGATCTTGAACTCATAGAAAAAGACAAGGTGGAGCTTGGAACCCACTTCTGTAGAGCATGTGGATACTGTCAACCATGTCCACAAGAGATACCAATCACCTTCCTGTTAAGGGCTGAGAAACAGTTTCTCCGAAGAATGGGCTGGCGCCCCGGTACCACTGATCGGATGACTGAGGCGGTAGAGAAAGGCGAGACATGTATTCAGTGTCGTGTCTGTGAGTCAAGATGTCCCTATGAGCTACCTATCAGTGAGCTTTTACCGGGTATCTGCAGCCGCTTGAGG
>CALGBN010000157.1 GCA_937877765.1 Candidatus Bathyarchaeota archaeon
AATGATACGGCGACCACCGAGATCTACACCGTCTAATTCGTCGGCAGCGTCAGATGTGTATAAGAGACAGATCCCTGACTGCGAACAGCCTCACGTAGATCAACTATGCTCGCTTGTTTGGGATCATACTTGACGAAGGCTTTCTCTGTTGCAAGGTTTACTACTACCTCCTTGACACCGTGTACCCGTTCAAGGGCTTTTTCTACGGCTGCTACACATGCGGCACAAGTCATTCCCGTTATACGCATGGTAACTTCTCTGATCTCGGCATCTCCCGGCATAACTGGCTCGTATTCCAGTTCCCGTATTGATTCAGCTATATCATCAAGTTTGACCTTATCTGGGTCATACTCTATGACAGCCTTCTCTGTACCATAGTTGACGTCGGCTTTCCGTATACCTTCTCGCTTGTACAAGTTGTTACTGATGCTCTGAGCACAGGTAGCGCAATGCATCCCCTTTACAGGTATAATGAGAGTCTTAGATTTCTCCTCTGGGTTACTCACAATTATTTATCAAAAATGGCGCGGTATAAACTATCACTGCATGTTTATTATTTACGGTTCAAAGGAGGTTTTGAGGTGAACTAAGTCGAAGCATATCGAGCTAAAAATAAAAGGAATGACTTGTAACCACTGTGAGATGCGAGTCAAGAAGGCTCTTGAATCAGTTCCCGGAGTTAAATCCGCAAAAGCTGATCACAAGAAAGGAATCGCTGTCATCGAAGCAGAAGACAACGTCACCACAGAGGCTCTCGTCAAAGCAGTTAATGATACTGAGCTATACGAGGCTCAAGCCTAATCTAATCTTTTTTAATCTGTTGTTCAATCAAAGCACGAAGCTGTGTTCTAATCTCTTCATGCATCTGTTTGGTGCTTTCGAGATTCTGGGCATACTGCTTATTTTTTTCTTGCCAGAGCTGCATCTCATCATTGCTAGCTAGGGCGTTTTTGAACTCCGTAAGCATCTGCTGGTTTACCTCATACACGTATATGTGCTTGTAACGGCTATCTTCCTGCTTGAACTCCTTGAAGCAGCTGTTACACTTGTAGGCAGTCTTAACCTCACTGAAGGTCTCACCACAACCACTTAGACACCGTAATGGCTCATCACCGCCCTGAGTATTCTTCACGAAAACCTTGCCACCACACTTGGGGCAAACAGGTGCAGCAACTACATCGTCACTATCACAACGTGGACAAGCCACCTTAACACCGATGGGCTTCTTCACCATCATCTTGTTGATGGTCAATATCTGGAGTATCTTCTCCAAGTTTTCTCGCTCCATTTCCATCTCGATGTGCCCGGGACTATAGTAGTGGTATGTGCTGGATTTTGGCCTGAGTTCTGTTTCTTTATTGGTGATGAGGTACTTCATCATTTCCCGTACCTCGGGGTTTCTGAGGAGATTCTTCCTCTTTAGCTTGTACACATCATTGGTGGCTAACTCATGCTCATAATCAGAGACATAAGCGATGATCTTGTCTGGGAGATGCTCAAAGTTCTCCTTACTCTTGATAATATAATCAACGGCACCCATCTTCATAGCGTTAATAGCTATCTCAGGGTCTTTCTGCTGAGTAACCATGATAATAGGCGTTATAACATCTAGTTCGTTGAGTTTCTGCAATATACTGAGCCCAGTATACTGAGCTAGATTATAATCAAGCATCAAAAGATCGTAGTTTTTCGCCAAAAACACGTTAAAGAACTCGTGTGCTGAAGCTACGTGGTCTACTTCTATGGGTTTTCCTGATTTCTTGATGAAGCGTTGGAGTATCTTGTAGTGGTTAAGGTTGTCCTCGACCATTAAAACATGGTAGACTCTGTCACTCATACACACTACCTCCTATAATTGTGCGCTTCATGTATGCCAGACCCAAGATATTTCCCATAAAAAGCATTATCCGCCTAAAATCTGTGTTACGGATCGTCATTACCGCTCCACCAATCCATCTGCATGGATGGCTTGACTTACCTGAGAATCAGTTACTTCTCCAATATCAGCGTTAGGAACCGTGAAAATAAACGAGCTTCCGTAACCCTCCTGACTCTCAACCCATATTTCTCCACCCAGAGACTCAATTATCTTCTTACAGATACTTAGCCCTGCACCGGTTCCCGGGTAATGATTAGTGTCTGTCTCTTATACACATCTCCGAGCCCACGAGACCTCTCTACATCTCGTATGCCGTCTTCTGCTTGAAAA
>CALGBN010000158.1 GCA_937877765.1 Candidatus Bathyarchaeota archaeon
ATATGATTGTTTCTTGTTAGGAATATTTACCATGTTTTATGTGAATATCCACACTTAAATAGGTGTTAACGGATCAAATAAAGTGAAATTGGCAGACAAATACAAACAACTCCAAACATAATATACAGTCAAGAAATGGTTAGCAAACATACCGAACCCAATAACCAGAAGAAACTATCTATACGCATTAAACAAATACACAACCCACACAAACCAAACACCAGACCAACTAAAAACACTATACAATACACTAGAACTCAGCCAAGGAAGCAAGATGACCATATACCAGGCGAATCGAAGCTTCTACAACGCAAACCATGTAAAACTAGGAAAGAAACCCAGAACATACAGGATGGTTACAGAGTACGAGCCACGTAAACTGTACACGCAGCACCAAGTAGCACAACTAGTAGATGCAGCGGATAACCTACGAGACAAAGCCTTGGTTACTTTTCTTGCTCAAAGTGGTCAACGAATAGGTGTAACCACAAGTATCAAGCTGAGGCACATAGACCTAGAACAGTCAGCGCCTGTTATTGTTGAAGTGCCGCCTATTCTACGTAACCATAAAGGTCATAATGTGAATAAGGCTCAGACATCTTACCGTTTCGCAATAGGAGAGGATACTGTCAATTATCTGCGTTTAATGATCGAAGACCGTACCCAGCGTGGTGAGGAGTTGGACCAAGATAGCTGGTTATTCCGTAGCCATTCACGGTGGTTTATGGGTGATGGTGTTCGTAAGGTGTCTCGTTCTACGCGTGGGGATTGTTTGTCTATTTTCCGGGCAGGTACTATTATCAGGAAATTGGCTATGAGTCGTGGGTTGCAGCAACGTTATGATAAAAGGTATTTGTTTCATCCTCATGGGTTCAGGCGTTACTGGAAGCATCAGCTAAGGGTGGGTGGTGTTGATTCTGTGTTGTTGGATTATATGATGGGTCATGTGGTGGGTTATGGTGGTGCTTATGATCGGTGGACTTTGGATGATATCAGGGAGCAGTATCATGGTGCTGAGAATTTTGTTTGTTTGCATCCGGTTAGTGTCGTTTCTCCTGAGGATATTCGGGATGAGGTTTTTCGTGTGTTGCTTGGTTCAATAAGCTCTGACGCTATAGAGGATGTTTCAAGAAACCTAAGGGTCCCAATTGATCTAATACGAAAGACACTAGAAATTAAATAACAGATAACCTCTTCGCACGCATAAATTAATGACGAGTCTGGGGGTATTTGTTTAAACTTTTATTCCATCAGTATTTGTTTACTAAACTTCAGCGAGCATAATTGAAATTATTTTCACCAGAATATGCTTGTTACATGAAACGATGCAGTTGAATTTCGGTTTTTTTCACATCTTCAATAAATCCATTATATATCCATTTAGAAATAATTTTAGGACTATCCAATCGCGAAACATAAAAATTTCCAGTCTTCAATTAAACTAGTGTACATCTCATCATCCCCGAGGTAATTGATTTGATATCTCTGACTAAGATGATGCAATGTCATCCGCTTTTGTTGGGAGTGACTCAACATATTTCTCTTCCTCTGTATCCTCTTCAACTCCAGTTAACTCATTCCTGAAGCGTAGACCACTTTTGATATGCTTACCTCTTCTCGTGTGAAGAGAAATGTCTTACCTATAATTGAAACCAACGCGTATCGCATTACCATCTGTAATATTACGAGGGTGAAGCCGATGAATGTGTACTTCCATGAAAGCGTGACCACCACGCCTATGTATACAAAAAAGAAGGACTTGATGAAGAACACTATCTCCTCATGGAACTCTCGGAGTTTACGCACGTTTATTCTCACTTTTGCTGGTTTTCCCAGCTTATTCATAAAGTAGCTATAATTTGTGGTGGCTAACCCGAAAGCTAGGGCGGTCATTGCGCCAGCGCCTTCTCCAACCATCTCCTCACTGATGATATACAGAGACATTAATACCGCCAAGGTGATCATATATGTGTAGGGTTGGGTTCTCAGACGGTTCAAAATATTTGACCAAGATAGACCAGCGAATACTCCATGTATGGATGATAATACAAAGGTGCTGACAATATCGCTTAGACCATCCCTGAGGTTTACCCCCGGCTGCATTATCATCTTGAGAAGTGTTATTGATGCAATTATGCATACTGGATCTGATATAATGGACTCCATGGTGAGCATAACTTTAGTGCTTACTATGTTAGGAACCTGTTTGTCTAGGTTACTCATTATCCCGAAACCCATCACCCATATGACATCAGGGATTTTGTCAGTCTATATATGAGACTGCTAATAAAGCCGAGTAGAAGCGTCATACATACTAGGATTATCAAGTTTTCAACATACAAATTTTCATCATCTCCTAATTGGACTGGTTAGAGGACGTCTATCAAGTCCAGATATAGAACCCATTAAAGTGCTAAGAGCAAATATCAGCCACTGGGGTTGGCGCTTCTCAGGGTCTTCTTCGGAAGGGCGAAATGAGATGGACTCGAATAACAGCAAGAATACAAGTGCAAAGACTAATGCGTTGAACAGATTGTATTTTTGAAACATGTCTTGCTCCGTTGGATTCTCAACCACATATTCTCG
>CALGBN010000159.1 GCA_937877765.1 Candidatus Bathyarchaeota archaeon
CCGAGAAACTGCCTGATTGCACCCATCTTGAGTGGACCCCTCCAAATAACGGGGCTCTCATCGCTGGGCAAAAGAAAATCCATGGATACCGCTTTGATTCCGAGAGGGCCTTCTGCTGGCCCTATTCCCGCTGGTCCAGCCTCAAGTTTGCTTCCTTTGAGCCCAAGCATCTTTGGTACGCATGGTCCTGTGAGGTCTGCGTCGAATACTCCTACTTTTTTTCCGCTTTTTGCTAGTGCTGTGGCTAGGTTAACGGTTACTAGTGTTTTTCCTACGCCTCCTTTTCCGCTGATTACTGCGATTTTGTGTTTGATTTGGATCATTTTCTCTTTGATTAAATCCTGTTCTTGGTTCTTTTTTTCCCAGGGATTTGTTACATCGTTGTTTTCTGTCAAGGCTTTGTCCTCTTTTAGTCTGGCTTAAATCGAGTAATAAATGTGCGGATGCACATAAAGGCTTCTACATTCCGCCTTCAAGTAACGTAAGAATTTAGCACTCACTCTTCGCATGGAATATCTCGATATAAACCCTCATAATCAAAGATATATGAATAAATTAACATTTTTCTCGCCGATAAAACGCAACATTTTAGACAAACTAGGAAACAATCAAGATGTCAAGGTTGACGCCGCAAACCCCTTTAGAAAAATTAACCAAAAAACTGGAACCCCAACCATGGGGAAACGCACAGGCAGCGGTAGCCATTCTAGTCAGACCCAAGAAAAACGACCTAGAGTTCTTCCTCGTAAAAAGAGCCGAAGTAGACGATGACCCATGGAGCGGTGACATGGCCTTCCCCGGAGGCAAGAAAAACCTCCAAGACGAGACCCTCATAGATACAGCTGTTCGAGAAGTCCTTGAGGAAACAAGCATCGATCTACGGGATAAAAAAGTAATAGGATTCATGGAGCCCGTTTACTCAGCAGTAAGAAAAACCCTCGCCGTACAACCAGTCGTCTACAGATACGATGAATACCCAGAAGTACATCTCAACTATGAGCTCACAAAACACCTCTGGGCATCACTCAGCGAGATTAAAAAAGGAAAAACTCAAGCAGTAGTCAAAGGATGGGAAGGCCCAGTTTACAAGGTCCAAGGAGAAACCGTCTGGGGGCTGACCTTCCGCATGCTTGAAAACATACTAAAACTGATAGAAGAGGATTAAAGAAGCCGTAAAAGCTCCTCGGCAACCTTACCCGGTAACTCACCGACAGCGACACCAGCTTTCCTCAAAGCATTGATCTTGCTATCCGCCGTACCCGTTGAGCCTTGAATAATGGCGCCAGCGTGACCCATGCGTTTACCGGGAACCGCTGCACGACCAGCGATAAACGCTGCAACCGGTTTGGAAAAGCCGCCTTCCTTTATGTACTTAGCTGCTCGTTCCTCAGCATCGCCGCCGATCTCACCGATCAACGCAACCGCCTCAGTCTCAGGGTCATCTTGGAACCACTTCAACATATCAATATAATCAAGACCAACCACAGGGTCACCACCAAGACCAACACAGGTACTCTGACCAAGACCAACACGTGTAATCTGTGAGGCAATCTCGTAAAACAAGGTACCACTACGACTGATGATGCCCACGTTTCCCTTTTTGAATACTTGAGCCGGCATTATTCCCATCTTGGATTCACCCGCCTTGATGACACCCGGTGTATTAGGGCCAACAATAGTTATACCCTTAGCCTTAGCTGAAGCGACTAACTTGATGCTATCTGCAACCGGTATACCCTCGGTGATAACTACAACAGGGTCCAAATCAGCTTCAATCGCCTCAAGCGCTGCATCCAATGAGAAAGGCGCAGGTACGAATATGATACTCGTGTCAATATCATGGTTATCCTGAGCCTCATGAATAGTATCATAGACTGGTACTCCTTCTGATTCTTGTCCGCCTCTACCCGGAGTAACGCCTGCAACTATCTTAGTACCATATTCCTTCATCAAACGTGTATGGAACATTCCTTGACTGCCTGTGATTCCCTGTACAACGACTCGTGTATCTTTATTGATGAACTTGGTCATTATGCGTCTCCTCCAGCCAGTTTCACGGCTTTTTCAGCTGCCTCCTCCATGGAATCCAATGTATCGATGTCATTCTTTTTTAGAATGGCCTTGCCCTCCTCTTCCTTCGTGCCCATCATACGAACTACAATAGGCTTCCTTAAACCAAGCTCCTCACGAGCAGCCACAATACCCTCCGCAGTATAATCACAACGAGTGATGCCCCCAAGTACATTCACAAACAACGACTTGGTACGTTCATCCCTCAACACAAACTTAACCGCCTTTCCTATTCTCTCAGGAGTAGCGCCACCCCCAAGATCAAGGAAGTTAGCCGCCTTACCTCCATGAATCATCACAGAGTCAAGGGTCGCCATGGTTAAACCAGCGCCATTACCTATGATCCCAATGTCTCCATCAAGCTCAACATAGGTAAGGTCCTCTGCCCGAGCCTCCATCTCGCGCTCAGTAAGCTCTCCCTGATAACTATCAAGCAGTCTTTCCTGAAGTTCCTTGTGTCTGAATAAAGCATTGTTATCGATGTTCAAACGAGCATCAGCAGCCAAGAAACCATCCGCTACCTCTGCTAATGGATTAATCTCAGTAAGCTCAGCGTCCATCTCGACAGCCAAAGTATACAGCTTTGTGACAAAAGAAGAGAACTTCCTCATCATCCCGCCCCTATAACCAAGCTTTGAAGCGATATAGTTAGCGTGATAACTCCTTAAACCAGTCAATGGATCAACATAGAAACGCACGATCTTCTCAGGAGTCTTCGCGGCAACTTCCTCGATCTCCATACCGCCCTCACTGGAGGCAAGTACGACATGTTGCTTCCTATTACGGTCAATGGTCACACCGAGATATATCTCATTTACAATTCCTACCTTCTCCTCAACATAGAGTTTCTCGACCTTCAGATCCTTTATCGTCATCCCGAGAAGCTGTTTTGCTGCTTCCTTTGCTTCCTCTGAGGTATCTGCAAACTTGACGCCTCCCGCTTTTCCTCTACCTCCAACCGGTAGCTGTACCTTAATTACAACGGGTTTACCCAGAGACTCAACGTATTTTGCTGCATCTTCCGGTGTCGTAACCATATTTCCCATTGGCGTGGGGATTCCGAACTGTTTGAAATACTCTTTAGCTTCGTATTCTAGAAGCTTCATCTATTACACCTAATGAAATCCAATATGCTTACGGGTGCTAATATTGGTTCTGGGAACAAGATCTAGGTTGATTATTGCGCAAATGCGGATGATGGGGCCCAATATATGTCTTATTTCGAGATAAAAACCAGTCATCATCTATCAATTGCCTATATTATTAATGAACCAGATTTCTCTACGGCATAATCTAATAAAATAGAACATCTAACTGTCAAAAACATTATCCAGCTTCATAGAAAGAACCAAAGGCATTACTGGCCTCGGATCATACGGCACAATAAACGAGATTGTAAACTGTTTTGTCTCAAATACTAGCTCCCACTCATGCTCCACAACATCAACCCCTTTCACTCTATCTCGCCTTAACACAAGCGGAACCTCATGCACAATATCATCCTCAAGACCTGTAAAATTGAAGTTTGTCGCCTCCTTCGGGTCCAACATTAAAACAAAAGGAATAGACTCCTTCACCTTAACATCAATAACATCAGATAAATCAACTAAAAAGCTACCCATAGACAACCGCTTTACCTTCATGGGAGACATCGAGCTGAGCTCATCACGAGAATAATCAGTCTTTTTCCTGAAGAACCACCGCTTATTTACTCTAAGAAAAACTAGCTTACTCTCAAAAACCACCAACTTGTAACGCTGATTACGAGCATTAAACTTGACGCGAACAAGATCATCCAGAATACCAGTAATCTTCTCGCGTTCAAACGCACTCAAATCATATTCAAAACACCATTGGTATCCAAGCTAAAAACATATCTTAATACAAAACATAGAAACGGTTAGATTACCTCATCTTTCTTAAGCCTAGAACACATCATGATATTCTGATATTAATGGACAAATCCCAACTCAAACAAAAGGCACTAGCGGAGATAGACCGCAGAGCCGACGAGATCATCGAATACGCCACAGCCATCTGGAAATACCCAGAACTAGGCTACAAAGAGTTCAAGACAGCAGAACTCACCGAACAGAAATACGAGGAAATGGGCTGGCGCTACAAGAAAGAAATAGCCATCACCGGCAGCAAAGCCTACCTCAAAGACGACGGATCAAAACCAAGCATAGGCATAGTAGGCGAACTCGACGCACTACATATACCCGTCCACCCAGAAGCACACCCCGCATCAGGTAACGTACATGCCTGCGGACACCACAGCCAAATGGCAGTAATGCT
>CALGBN010000160.1 GCA_937877765.1 Candidatus Bathyarchaeota archaeon
GACTTGGCTCAATCTCTTTACGAATATAATCATCAGCACCAGCTTGAAAGACATGCTCTGCAACCTCTTCACTCCCCTGACCCGTATACAAGATGAAGGGAATATCCTTCAACTCCTTGACACGTGAGGCGAACTCGACACCATTCATGGGAGGCATCAAAAAATCAGAAACAACACAATCGAAACCATCCTCAGCGACAAGCCTAAGCCCCTCCAACGGATTACTACAGCTTACCACCTCAACCGAGGCATCAAGCTGACTCAAAAAGAGTTGCAGCATCTCAAGCTGTGAGTTTTCATCGTCAACATGGAGAACTCGTAAAAAAGAGTCCCCAGAATTATATGAACCAGATAAAATACTGTTATCACTATAGTTTTCTGTCTTTATTTCCCACACTCTCCCTTATTCCCACACACAGAGGAAGATAGGATGCAACAATGAACGCATGAAGAATATTAAATGTTTATCGAATAAAGCTACGAAAAACGTATGAGAATATCCACAATCCAACGAATAACGGGAGAAACAGGACCAAAACTATCACTAAGCTTTCTGAGATACGCAAAATCTTGTTTTGTTAAAGCCTTGAGAATCAGCACTCCGGCTAGATATAGGAAAACAGACAGAATTCCACCTAGGATCAATTCGATCCATTGATTAAAATCAATAATTGACACAAATTTATAGACTGTTAAACAGGAAAACAAAGAAATTACAAGCATTTTTAATAAAAAATGAGTATTAAATTTAAACCCGAAAATTCTACGAATATAGTATACATTAACTATTGTGTTGACAGATGCGGTAACAAAGTAAGTGTATAAAAGACCTACAGCACCATAATTTTGAATAGCGAAATAACTCAAAGGTAATGACACGATAAATTTTACAAAAGTACTCTTAAAGTTAACATCATTTCTATTTTGACTACTCAGAAGAGAACCATTACAAACCGAGCCACCTCCTATCAATAAAAAGGTCAACATATAGATGCGAAGATAATGAGGCGCATAGATGTACTTGTCCGCAAATAGGACATAGATTATCTGATCAGCAAGAGCGATAATTGTAAAAATTATTATGTAACCAAACAAGGTTGAGTATTTAACCGCGTTTCTGTATAGGAAATCAAGTTCTTTTTGATTATTTTCCAGTTTAGAGAATAGTGGAAAAATCGTTGTACTAATAGGTAGTGTAACAAAGGATAAGAGTACGCTAAAGTTCAAAACTACAGAGTAGTTTCCTAGAATATTGTTAATCTCGGGGATTGTATATTTTGAGGTCTGCCAACTACCAAGTAGTGTGGTGTAGAACTGAGGCAATATGCCTCCAAGCAATGATGTAAGATATAATGGGAAACCATATGTGAGAATTGTCTTCATTGCTTTCCTATGGGAGATAGTAGCTCCCCCTACTGGTTCATTTCTGTATATAATGAAAATGAAAACAAGCCCTAAAACACCGCTGAGAATAATCGGAGCACTGTGACCAAGGATTGCTCCAAGAGTGCCAAGTCCAATGTAAACAAGTATTGGAGATACAACGCTTTTCACAAACGAATAGGACAAGCTGATCAAGCTACGAAGCTCCATTCGCTCATATCCAACGGTTATACCTTGTGCAAGAGTAGAAAACCCTGAACCTACGATGCTAAGGGAGAGATATTTTATGAACATCTCCTGTTCGGGCTCATTAAATATATTGTTGGAAATGTAACCAGCAGAGAGGTATACCACCATTGTGAGAAATATCGATGTAATCGCATTGATGAGAAGCCCAGTTTCAATGAATACTCGTAGATTCTCTGTTCTACCTTCATGGCGATACTGGGCTAGGTACTTGATCATGGCTTGTTGGATTCCAAGATTCATAAGAAGAACGGCTATTTGAACCACAGACTGGGCTTTATTGAATGAACCAAAGCTGACGGGGCCTAATATTCTTGCTACGACAAGCATGCCAAAGGCAAGGATGAAAGTAGAAGAAACTTGTCCAATTAAGAGGATCAGGCTTCCTCTTGTGGTCGTTTTGACTAGATCTTCAATGTTATCATCCATTTTTGTCGCCTGATGTGTAGTTTATCTGTGTTGATGGTGGTTAAATTGGTTGCTGCTATGTTTGGGTTTTCTTTGTGAGTGAAATCATTTTATTTATGTCTATGGTTACTGTCTCTTATACACATCTCCGAGCCCACGAGACCTCTCTACATCTCGTATGCCGTCTTCTGCTTG
>CALGBN010000161.1 GCA_937877765.1 Candidatus Bathyarchaeota archaeon
GGTCTCGTGGGCTCGGAGATGTGTATAAGAGACAGATGACAGAGTGATACTCCCAGCCATCAAAATGAACAACAGGAGTAAGATGAAGGATGTCACATTCATCGATGTTCTTTGTTACACTGTTCTCAACAGTACATGTGCAAGTAGTGGTAAAGACATAGATTTTCTTAGAATCAGATACACTCTCAACGATGGTTCCCAGTCGATAACACTCATCTTTTAGCTGTTCAAACATAGAATCAGAACCAGCAATAACTTCAACGACCTCCTTTTCACGATTACACCACACAAACATCTTGGTGTCAGGATATCGTCTCGTTATATCAACGAAGGGACAATCATGTCTTATCTTAAATTGAGCCTCGATGAGTGTCATATTTATAATGTTTTCTAGTTAGACTAATATGCATAGACCCGTCACGTGACGGCACTATACCTTTCTCTAGGAATATACCGATAGAAATTTACAAATCAGTCGCAGATTTTTTTCTGAGAGGCTCATTAAAAATATCGAACCTCGAATAATGACCACTAATATCCAGGTTCTGCCTCTCCTCAACACAAACCATAGGATCAACATCCATGTAGATTATGCCCTCTTCGCCAACGAGGGGACCAGCAACGACGCTTCCTTTAGGATCAACAGCCATGGAACCACCATTATACCAATCACGATCCCTACCCGTCAAGCCCTCTTTGTATGGAAAATCTTCCTCTAGATGCTCAAAATCCTGGGGTCTAAGAAGCCCGGATACACTCATAACCCAGCTACGACCATCCAAGGCCATAAACCGTGTTACGTCCTCAACCAAGAATAGGCTACCCGGCCATACGGCTATGTGGATGAATTCACCTTGTCGATGAAGAGCAGCCCTTGCTAGAGGCATCCAGTTCTCCCAGCAACAGAGCCCGCCGACAGGGACCTCATCTATTTTATGTACGCGTAGACCTTCAGCGTCACCATCCGCCCATATCAGTCTCTCATAAAAGGTCGGCTTTACTTTTCTATGTCTACCTAGAAGCCTCCCATCACTTCCTATGGTGAGTAGCGTGCAGTAGATAGAAGCTCCCTGTCTCTCAGCGATTCCACCCATCAAGGTTACCTTGTGTTTCTCCGCTGCCTTGGCCATCTTTTTAATAATGGGTGAGTCAAGCTCAACGGCCTCGCTCCAATACCTTCCGTAGACAGTTTTTTGTGGTTTAGAATCCCATCTCGCTCCATCGAATGATGATACCCAAACAGGGTAACCTGGGATCAAGCTTTCACCCCACGTAATCAATTTTGACTCTTGATGGGATGCCTCCTCAATATAGTACTCAAGTTTTTTCCATGTCTTTTTTGTATCTAGAAATACTGGAGCCATCTGGATCCCCGCTACCCGGATCAATGTTATCGTTATTTGGGAGCGGATCAGCCAATATATGTCTGGTGTTGTCACGTGACGGTATCACGGATATATCGACGAATACAAGAGACGTATGCATGGAACAAATCTATCCCGCCCCATGTGGCCTAGATTGTAACTCATGTAAAGCATACAAGGCTACTCTTGAGGCTAGTGAAGAACGATTAATGAAATTGGCTGAGAAATGGTCAGACGAAAAAGAAGAGTATAGCGCCGAAGATCTCCGCTGTTTAGGGTGTTATTCCTCCACCCTCTATAAGGGATGTAGAAGCTGCGAGGTAAGAGCATGTACACGTGAGAGAGGTTTTACTAATTGTTCCCTGTGTGAGGAATATCCATGTGAAAAACTGATGGATGAATGGGGTTCATGGAAGACGACGAACTGGTTACAGGCTAAAAACTACCTCGATGAAATGCGGGAAAAAGGAGTATAAGCCATAAACGAATAAGGAGCAGTTAGGGTGGATGAGTTTTTTGAGGACGCGTTGCTTGTGGATAAATAGTAAGAAGGGAATTAGG
>CALGBN010000162.1 GCA_937877765.1 Candidatus Bathyarchaeota archaeon
CCTCATGAAGTCGACCCAATCACACAGAGCGATGTTGCAGACTATATTTACATTCTACCATTTCCAATAAACCAAGATAAAGAAGCGGCTGCAACATTCAAACGTTTTCAACTTGGTGCAGGATATAATGTTAAACGTGACTATCGACAGCTGGCGAATGATTGTTATGCCGTTGGTGATGGGTATGTAACGCAACAGATACGTACTGCTAGAGTTATCGCGCCTAACGGTTACTCGTTGGATATTACTTCTGAAAACTGGGCCGGGTTCACACTGGATAGACAGGCCTTTGATAAAGCGCTCGCTGATAATGCGATTGATGCTGGAGCAAATTTAATGACATATACCAGAGCTATTGTTGGCGTCAAGGCGTTAAATGATGGCAAAGAGGTATCGCTTTATGCTAAAGTGGTTATTGGAGCGGATGGTCACTGGAGCATTATCAGAAGACGCGCGGGACTCTTAAAATACTTCCCCGATTACCTCACATGTGCTCAATATCAGTTAGGGGGGTTGGACCTTGAGGACCCTACTGTGAATGAGTTCTATGTAGGGAAAAAATATGCTCCCGGGGGATACGCATGGGTATTTCCTAAAGGTAAATCCATAGCTAATGTTGGGTTAGGGGTTAGGAAAAAGCATGATAAAGCAGCGGTTGAATATCTGAAAGACTTTATTGGCAATGATCCGAGGTTCAGAAATGCTAAGATTCTCAAGAAAACGGGTGGAATCTGCCCTGTTAGTGGAACCATTGAAAAATACATAATTAATGGTCTGATGCTTGTTGGTGATGCCGCTGGAATGCTAATTCCTATGACTGGGGCAGGCATTCACAGCGGTATTGAATCAGGTAAGATGGCGGGTAAGGTAGCCGCTGAAGCCGTCAAGGAGGGAGCTGTTTCCGAGAAGCGGTTACACGAATATAAGGTCGAGTTTGAAAAGAACTGGGGTAAGCGTATCAAAGAGAGTGGCAGAATCTTGGAGATGCTAGACAAATTCACGGACGATGACTTGAACTCATTAAATGATATCATCACTAAGGAGGATATTCTATCCATGGCAAATGGTGAGAATGTTACCATTGCGTTGGCTGGTATGGTGAAACGTAGCCCTAGAAAGATAATTCAACTCATCAGAGCCTATCTTAGATAATTATTCTCTTCTCAGTGCTTCCACTGGGTTCATTTTTGCTGCTCGCCAAGCGGGACTTGCACCTGAGATGAGACTCGTGGTTAAGGCGAAAAATACTGTGCCTATTCCAAGAATTAGGCTTATCTCGACAGGTAATCCAATGAATTTTCCTACAAGTTTGCCGAGGAAAAAACCAAGGCTCGAGCCAATAGTTCCGCCTATGAATCCAGTATAGAGTGCTTCAGATAAGAATAGGAATAAGATATCAGTGCTTTTTGCGCCTATTGCTTTCATTGTGCCTATTTCTTTGGTGCGTTCACTCACGCTAATAGCCATCGTGTTTACTATCCCAATACCTGCAACAAACATGCTGATAGCGGCGATACCTCCTAGGACAGCTTGTATTGTACCGGTTACTTGTTTTTGGACATCTAAAGCGGCATCAGGAGAGACCACAAAGTAATCCTCTCCAAGACCTTCCTCAAGACTAGCCTCAACTTCACTCATTTTCTCGCTATCCTCAACATATGCTTGAACTATTGCGCAGCTTCCGCTTTGTTCGTATAGTTGGTCATATGTTTTGAATGGAATACCAATTACATTATCTACGTCGAGACCGAACATTGTGCCGTGTTCTTCTAGGATTCCTATTACTCTGAGAGTAATGTCTTTTTCTTCGCCTTTAATACGTACAGTTAGCTTGATGCGATCTCCAATAGCCACTACTTGTTCATCATCATCAGGAGGATAAGCAATGTTTCTACCCACAAAAGCCACAGCTTTATCGCCTCTAAGGAAGAATCTTCCCTCCTCCATCTGAACATCCTGATTGATATCAAGGAAGGTATCACCGACACCAAGAACCTTGACATCATATGATTCTCCCCGTACAGTAAAAGACCCCACCCCAGACGATATCTCACTAATTAACGTAACACCGCTAGTAGACTCAATGATGCCCCGGTCCCGCCAACTGATACCTTCTTGAGTAAGTATCTGGGTAGCACTAAGGGATGATGCTGCATCCTGAGCTTCTTCGGGTACGATAAACAATGTATTGGTACCAATGATTGCTAATTGGTCGCGTACCTGATTATTCATCCCATCCGCCACAGAGATCAATCCAGTTACAGCTGCGCATCCTATTAGAATGCCAAGAACATTTAGAGCTACTCGACCTTTGCGTTCAAAGAGCCCCTCAGCGGACATGACTGTAATATCTATTATTTTCAAATGATTTCCCTAGAGTGACATAGTAGAATTCTACCTAGTTTTAAAGTTTATTCAACTCGTTAACTTTAACACATAAATGACCCACTATAGAGCCATGATAAGAACTAACAAGGACAAGATCGTAAAGATTAGTGTAATAGGAGAAGTAGTCAGTCCCACCATGAGCACAGGCATCTATAGGATAGGGGCTAACGGAGATCTCCACATAGTTCCTGGAACAGGCGGTATAACTTACAATATCCGAGTTGGCGATCCGGCTGTTGGGTGGATGGGAGACCATGTAGAACCCGGAGTAAGTGTTGAGAACAGAGTAAGCGATAGTAGAAATCCACAGGGTCAGAGCAGGGCATTGAACGTATTGAGCTGTATAGGTAACGAGGCTACAGTGGTTAAGGGTGATGCGAAAGGCGCTAAGGGAGTTGTTGTAGGTAAACATGGTGGTATCGAGCATGTTATGGTTGATTTCCAGCCAGAGGTCATGGAAAAACTAGTCATCGAGGACCGAATCATGATCAAAGCCTACGGACAGGGACTAAAACTATTGGACCTTCCAGAGGTAAAGGTCTTTAACGTTAGCCCAGATTTCCTTGAAGCACTTGACCCAAAGATCAAAGATGGGAAACTAGAGATCCCAGTGACACACAAGGTGCCCGCAGCAGTAATGGGTTCAGGGTTAGGCAGAAACCACGTATCATCAGGTGATTACGATATCACTATGTTCTGTCAAGATACGTGTGAAGAGCATGGGTTAAAGGACATTCGTCTTGGTGACCTTGTAGCAATCATTGACTCAGATCAAAGTTATGGAAGAATCTACAGGAAAGGTAGTGTAAGTGTTGGAATAGTAACCCACTGTAACAGCTATATTGCAGGACATGGCCCCGGAGTTACAACACTGTTCACCTCAACCAGTGGTTTGATAGATCCAGTAATTGATACAGGTGCAAATGTCGCAAAGATAATGAATCTAAGAGACGATATCTAACCCATTTTTCCAGTACTTTTTTATTTAAGGCATAGAATAGTTCGGTACGCGCTCCTGTCGTCTAGTCCGGTCAAGGATTCCGGCCTCTCGAGTCGGAGATCCCGGGTTCGAATCCCGGCGGGAGCACCATTCTCAAACTTACCTGCTGAGTCTGACATCTAGTAGTGTTATTTTTCCATTTTTTGTCTCGTTTATAGTTCTGTGTAGTGCTTCTGGCACTTCTTCTGGTTTAGTAATGGTTTCTGAGTATCCGTCATATGCTTCAACTAGCTTAGCATACTCTGGTGTGGGTCCACATCCTACGCCATAGTACTGATTTTGTTTCACTGAGTGCCCCTCTGGGTAGTATCTTTGGTGACCTTTCATGGCTGCGTAACAGCTATTATTGTATATGATGGTCATGAATGGTAGTTTGTATTCTTGTGCTGCTCCGAATGCCGCAAGAACAGGGTTATAGTTGAATGTCCCATCTCCCTCCAAAGCTATGACAGTTTTCTCTGGTTTAGCCAGTTTAACTCCCAAGGCTACCCCCATGCCTTGTCCTAGCCCAGTGTGAGCAATAGGTCCTGTGGCTTCGTATCGTGTTCCGGGTTCTGTTCTGTTACTTTCTATGTAACGATGGATTATGCCTCCATGGGTGATGGTTTCGTTGACGATTACGGTGTTTTGATCTATGGCCTTGTCGATGCAGTAGCTTAACCAGATTGGGTCAATTGGTGTCTTGTCTTTTACTGCTAGTGCCTGTTTTTCTTGTTCGACTCGTATTCTCTTGTGTTCTTTTTCCCAGCGCTCTTTTCTCGATTTGATTAAGGCTCCATTGAGCTTCTTTTTCTGAATTAAATTGTTTAACTGAGCTAGAACCGTGTATGAGTCGGCCTTGACGCTGAGGTTTGATGGATATCCATAAACAGGATACTTCAACTGGATTGGATCAGGATCAATGAAAATGATCTTTGCATCGGTTTTTCCTCTGATACTTCCCGGTGGATACCATGGGGGCCAAGAGCTACTATCAATAACCAGTATTAGATCTGCCTCCTTGACATAGGGTAAGATTCCTGTGCCCATGTGAAGCAGATTGTCTGTGGGATAGTTCGTGTATCCTGGAGTCTCGAAAACAGGTATCTTGAGGAGCCCCGCAAGAGCTACAAGTTCTTTTACGGCCTCTTGGTTTCTTCCTAGGTATCTTGTGAATATCAGGGGATTATTCGCAGCGAGTAACATGTCCTTGAGCCTTTCAATAGTCTTAGGGTCAGCTGTGAGTTTGTTTTCCTCGGGTAGTGGCTCAGGTATCTTCATCCTAGTAACTTGTTCAAACAGCAGCTCTCTTGAGAGATTCAGTAAGACTGGCCCTTTTACATCTGTTTTTGCTATTCTGTATGCTCTTTGGATGATGTTTAGGATGTTTGCGTTTGTCTCTGGGCTATCTGCCCACTTTACATACGGTTGTACTAGTCTTTCCTGTCCGCCTACCTCTGTGAAGCTGAGGTAATGGGGTCCAGGGGTACCTCCATGGATCTCATTATCGTGAGTTCTATTCTGTCCAACGATCATCAATAGAGGTATTTGATCGGTATAGGCTGCTTTGAGTTCCATAGCGCCATGCAGTAACCCTGTAATCACATGGGTCAGTATCACTTGTGGTTTGCCTGTTGCCATGTAGTAGCCTTTTGCCATGCTGAGGGCGGTTCCCTCGTGGCGTGTGTTGATGTATTCTGGTTTTTTATTCGCTGCGTTGTATCTAGCTAGATGTTCCCAGAGAGGTATGTACTCTGAGCCCGGTGAACTGAAAACATAGTCTATTCCGAGTCTGTTTAGCATCTCGACGTATCCATGTGCAGCATCCTCTACGATTAATTCATCCAAAACTGTTCCCACTGAACTGAGATATTCGACGGTAAATAAAATGAACGAGTAGGGTTACTCTTCGACCGCTAACTCAGATACATCGAGTACAACTGATATGGGAAGCACTCCCATGTATCGACCAGTAACCGTCATGGTTCCACTTAGATTGTAGCCGCCACTGTTTTCGGGGTCACCTATCGCCTGAATAAGTGTGCCATTGAGGCTTATCTGTGCCTCAATCGTACCAACTCCATTCGCCAAAATACTTTTCTCGTTGACTATTAGAGGCGATATCCGGATCTCACCATAGTAGATGTCACCATCCAGTGATACATCCAAGTCTATGTCGCTTGGGTTAATCACATCATATGTGAGTGTTTAAATCAAGACTCGGAGGAAACAATGGAGAATTTTGATTATCCTCTTGTTTTCATCCCCTCGGATAGGTTTATTGATCACTTCGACCAACTCATCTTATGGACTCTTTTGACTCATACGTCATCAGAAAACTCTACAAAGAAACAGCCAAACACGGCGACAAACTCGCAGAAATAGAACCACGCATAGACTGGAACAAGTTCACACCCATCATCCAACCCATGTACAACAACCAGAGCCCCAGCGGAGGCAGACCAAACACCGACCCCGTGCTCATGGTGAAACTACTCGTACTCCAAGCATGGTACGGACTCAGTGACCCTGAACTGGAGCGTCAAGCAGGTAATCGCATCGATTTTATGCATTTTCTCGGGTACCCCAAGAAGGCACCTGACTATAGTACTGTGTGGAGGTTCAGAGAACGACTCGCAGAGACGGGCAGAGACAAACTGATTTGGGAGGAACTGCAACGTCAACTGGACGAGAAGGGATTAACAGTCAAGAAGGGCGTGGTGCAGGATGCGTCATTCATCACCAGTGACCCAGGTCATGCACGGGCTGATAAGCCCCGTGGAGATGAGGCGAAGACCCGTAGGAGCAGGGATGGTGCTTGGGTTAAGAAGGGTAGGTCTTTTTTTGGGTATAAACTGCACATGAAGATGGATCTGACTTATGGGTTGATCCGGGAGTTGGAGACGACTCCCGCGAATGTGCATGATAGTAGGGTTGACCTTAGCTTGCCGGGTGAGGTGGTGTATCGGGATAAGGGGTATCAGGGTGTTGAGCCCCGGGGCTGGGATGCTACTATGAAGCGGGCCTCCCGTGGTCATCCGTTGGGGATCAGGGACAAGCTCAGGAACATGAGGATAAGCAGGAAACGGTGTCCTGGTGAGCGGCCTTTTGCTGTGATTAAAAGGGTGTTTGGTTCGGGTCATGTATTGGTTACGAGTTTGTCTCGGGTTCGTGTGAAGATGACTTTTGCTTGTCTTGGTTTTAACCTTGTTCAGTTGGGTAGGCTGGGTGGGGTTTGATAGCGTTAGCTATGGACCTGGTGGTGGAGAAGAGTAGAGACCGGTGAAAAAGAGTGGCTGCTGAGTGTGTGGGGAGAGGTGGTTAAGTAGGAGATGTTGTCCAGTTTGATGGGATTTCCTCAAATATGCGCAAAATGACGTTACCTGAAAGAAACCACAGATAATCAAAATCCTCTTAAGATTGATAAATGGGCTAGTTACTCTCTATTTCGCCCCATCATTATACAGAACCTATAGAAATACACAAAGAAGATTCTACCTATACTGGGGCTTAGGATACTTATTCTACGGAATAAATATAATCATACGATTATTCACACCAGAAGGAATTGAGATTAGCCTCGGTGGAATGATAGCTTTCTTCTTCGTTATGCTAGGATTCGTCTTCATGGTAATAGGCGTGGGTGAGTTGATTGATAAAACAAAGTTAATGCTTGCATCTACATTGATTATTTTCTTACCAGCTCTACAATACGTTTTTGGAACAGAGTGGGTACCAATAAGTCTAGCCTTTGCTACATTACCTTATTTGTTCATTGCTCTGAGCTTGATAATTATAAGCTGGAAATGGAAAGTAGATCTTCGACTTCTCTCGGTAGGGTGGATTATATTGCTCATTGTGAATATCGGTTTTTTCATAAACAAGATTGATCCTGGATTCGTGGACCTGTTATCAACGGTGTCAAAAATAATAATCTACATAGGCATGGTTCAACCAAGCTTCAGTTTTCTGGTAGATGATCTCAGAAGTTTCCTTCTTGGAGGTATACCTACCAAGTATTCCACAGTGATTCATGGCAGTCTCAACTTGGTTAATTTGAAGAATGCAACTCGTGAACGTGATGTTGCTTGGATTAATGAGCGGGTGGATAATAACTCTAAGATTGGGGTTAGGACCGTTCTGATTACGTTATATGACTTGATAACAGCGAGGAATATCACGCATTATGATGAAAATGAGGACCTTTACATTGTTAGGATATTACAGGGAACACGTAATATTCTAAACACGTTTGAAGAAAGGATTATGAGTATCAACGATGATCTGAATCAAATCGATATACTGTTTTCGGATATCATTAATTTCAGTACAGAGAGAAAGGTACCATGCGAGATAATCATTTACACGTTTTCTCACATGGTTCACACCCATGGATGGAGAAGAGTATATTCATTCATAACAACCAAGATACCGTTAATCAAATCAAGTAACGTGGTTTTAACCGGCTTCTATTACCCAGAATCACATGAAAAAAAATCTGAAATATTAACTTTTGAAAGAATGGCTGATTCAATCATTAACCAGTAGAGGATTGCCCCATCAGTAGATTAAATCGCTCTTCCCGCATACCAATTCGGGCTATTCTCGCCATTCCTTCTTTTGTGTTTAAGAACTTATGGAACGTACCTTTGGGTAATAGGGTCAATTTTAACGGTGTAAAGTTCATAAAGTCAGTCAAGTCTCTCCAGTCTTTATCGAACTCTAATAACGCTGCGTTCAGTTTCTCAAAGGCTTCCTCATATGACATTGCTTGATTTAACTCTAAGTATACGTGCATATATTCTCGTGCGCCATCTAGTTCCTTTCTAGCGGTAAAGTCTACCATAGGTAAACCCGCGTTTTTCATCAATGAGATCATTTCTTCCTCGCTTATACGAGTGAAGTTATGGAGTACCATCAGTCGGTCGGAGCGAGTATAATACTTGAAGATGGGAATATCCGTACCTAGTATATCGTCACCTATTGCGATACACTCGAATATATCGGGCATTACATATCGGGTAATATCATTGAAAAGGGGGGTCGCGATTAACTGATAGCGTTTACCAGCTTTTACATCCATCATAGGAACGATTTCTGGGTAATCCTCTGTTTTCACAGTATCAGTGCTGAGTGCATCATCCTCTTCTATAAACTCTGGATAAATTACTCTCCAATCCATAAAGAATCCACCCGGATATTGAAGCGATGGTAAGCCCGAAAGCATCGACTCTGTACTCGCGTACAATGTTTTCGGATAATTCCCAGAGGCTTTCTTAATCTCCTCTTTCATTGGTCCAGCGGAAGTATCCTGAGTGATGAAACCCTTCAAATGGATTTGATCCTCAACACGTGGGACAATATCGTCAAGGAAAGAGGTTACCGTCATGTAAGCTACGTCAACTTTTTGATGGTTATGAATAAAGTAATCCACTTTTTCCTCAAAGCTCATCTGGTTAGAGTTTTCTGGAACAAGCTTCAATATAGAAGACTGGTTTTTCCGGAAACTATCACCCATAAAGGAAGCAATGAAGGATCCACCGGGAAGATTTGCGTAAATAGTATCGCCTATATCAAGCCTTGATCTCTCGCCATCATGGGTACATATGAAAAACAAGCTTAATGCAGCTCGTTTAAGGTTCTCTTTGAAGCCTTTCTGTGGAGCCATGTATACCTTGGGTTTTCCCATTGTACCACTGGTATGGGTTTTAACGTACTCGGATAAGGGATACATGAAGTCACCCTCCTTAGGGTTCTTATAGAATGGGGTATAGAACTCGTATCCAGTCAATGGGAGTTTAGAAATGTCCAGCGGACTCGAAAACCCTATAGTCTTACCTAGATTCGAAGCCTCCATCATTCTAAGTTTTTTTATAACCAACTGCTCCTGTTTTTCTCGAACATTGGATTCCCTTAGGAAAGCCATCGAGTTTTTTCTTAGAAAAGGTTTAATTGCTTTAAAAATTAACAGGGACATACTATCACCTAGACTAAGACTGATTCCATATTAAAAACTTGGAATCCCTTGTTGGTTATAACGTATCTTCTTGGCTGATCATCAAAATCAATGCCACGCATCTTATCGATGCGAATCGTCTTAATCATCGTGTAATCAAGCAAGTCTTTCTTCAACAAGAAAACCCCATCAGCTAGGAACTGCTCCATATAGAAATCACCAGCATTAGGTATGCCCTCAGATGTGATTACAGCGGTACAGCCAAGGTTTCTAATGGTGTCAAACAACTGCCCAATCAAATACCGTTTCTTGCCTGATCTAGACTCGTGAACGAGAATACTTGTAACAGGGTCGATTATGATGTGTTTAGCCCCGATTCTTTTTACGGCTGTCTCTATCTCGTTCTCTATACTGAACTGGATTTTGCCTTTTCTGCGGTCTATTGGTTCAACTATGCCCTTACTGTGAGGTACCATATAGATATCCAAGACCTCTATAGCATCCTTCTTCTCAGCTTCCACGAGGTCCCAGCCAAACGCAGTGGCATTCCTTGTCTTTTTCTCCATAGACTCTTCAAGAGAGACATATACCACGGGTTCACCTCTGCTTACTGCTGCCATCATGTATTGAAGGGTCATGATTGTCTTGCCTGAGCCTGGTCCTCCGCAGAGAAGTATGATGCTTTTTTCTGGTATTCCGCCTCCAAGCATCTCATCTAGTCCTTGTATTCCGGTTTCCACACGCGCTACCTTGTATTCTTCCATTGTTATTCACCGCCGGGTGGATGCTTCAAGACGACGACGCATCATACAGAATCTTGTTGTCGTTGACCCTCAGTTTCTCACCCTGTCTCTTATACACATCTGACGCTGCCGACGAATTAGACGGTGTAGATCTCGGTGGTCGCCGTATCATT
>CALGBN010000163.1 GCA_937877765.1 Candidatus Bathyarchaeota archaeon
CGCTTGCATAATACTCAGCATAACATCGTTCTGCCGAGCAAGCTCAAACGCCTCCCTTCCCTTCTTTGTCATCACAACCTTCTTGGCATTTCCAATGTTATAAGGATGAGCAACTCGTCGCACCAAACCCCTCTTTGTCATTCGATTTAGGAGCGTAGAAGTACTCGAAGGCTTCCTCAACAGAATACGCGACAATTCAGCAGGTGTAGCTCCATCGCCAAGCTGGTCAACGACAAGAAGAAGATGGAACTCAGTAGCTGTAAGGCCAAATTTTTCAACTTGTCTCTGCTTGCATTGCATCAGATCATCCATAAGCAGGCCGAGGAGCACAAGCATGTTATATTCACGGCCTGTATAGCGATGATATTTTGTGTAATCGATATGAATCTTTTCGACGGATTTCTCAAACATATCTTTTCACAAATAATTGTAGCACAACATGTTGGTCTTGAGGGCCTTTAACTCTTTAGGCCAAGGGGTAGCTATATGCGTTTTCATCTCCACCGCTGTTTTTATTTCTGAATTCAGCGTTGCCAATGATTGCCCGCAGGAGCTTGTTTCAGCCAAGAAGGACTTTGAGTTACTGGAGATCCGTAAGAACATTGGTGATGCAGGCGATGAAGAGTATAATGTCAAGGCGCCTGCTTACAAGTGGGATATTGAGAACCTTGATAATGAAATCAAGAACACCCGTGGCGGTATCCAGTATGTTATTAACCTCAAGGGTTTGATACCCGGGGAGGAGGTCGAGGAGTTGAAGATTATGGCTGAGTCTGATTTTGGCGAGCTTGACTCCTTGGAGGCTGTGACGAGCGATACTATTGCGCGGATGAAGGAAGCCCTCTCTGAGGCGCTTAATACCCTCGAATCCTAATTTTCTTCTTTTTCTTGACCACGTAGATAGAACCATAGTGTGGTTAGTAGTAGTAGGACTCCGGGTACTCCGAATGCGAGGTATCCGTATGGTAGGTTGCCGATGATGGTTTGAAGCAGGGTGTTTATTGGGTTTAGTGCGATGAATACGATTATTGATACGGCTGCTGAGGCTCCTGTGAGGGCTATGGCTATTGTGGATTGTTTGATGAATATTTGGTTTGATTTGTTTTCTTCTATGCCTCTGTTGATGAGTTCTAGGCTTGTTCTTCGGCTTACTGATGTGAAGTATAGTGATAGGTAGCCGACGAGGATTATTGCGCCAGATATGAATACGACGAGTGGGTTTCGGACTGGGTCTAGTATCTGGGGTTTTTGTATCAGGTTTAGCCAGTCGAGTCGGCTGTAGCTGAGTATTTCTGGGGTTACGAGTAGGAGGTTTAGTTGATATATGTTGATGATGTTTTCTGGTTGTCCCATGATGTAGTCGTAGACGATGAGTAGTGAGACGAATAGGGTGACTAGTAGGGGGATTATTGTGGTGATTTGTTGGCTGCTGATGGTGGTGATCTTGAAGAGTCTGAGTATTTGTACTAGTGCGGTGCTGATGATTTGGTATAGTGATGAGTTGAATAGGCTGCTTATGGCGAGGTAGGTTCCTAGGAT
>CALGBN010000164.1 GCA_937877765.1 Candidatus Bathyarchaeota archaeon
AGAGACAGGGTTCAAGCCCAAGCATGGCCATTTTACCACCTTGATTTTTTATATTAATTCTAGCGGATAAAACAATGAGTTCCTCTTCAACCATTCGATCCATTCTATTCTTTACTGTTACCCGTGATATCATCAAAGTATCAGCTATCTGAGTGTACGGCATTCGCGGGTCCTGACGAAGTAGCTTTAAAATGCTAAGATCAGTTTCGTCGAGTGGCATATTCAACTTTATACATGCTCTTACATATAATGTTTAACAAAATGTACAGTATACTTGCGTTTTTATCTAAAGATTGAATTGGAAAAATGATCATTGTTGACCCTATTTAATCTTAAAGAACCAGTAAAAATTGGTAAGATAAGTTTGAGTATCATTCTAATAGTCAGACTAAATTCTTAGCTATTATGAAATCGCTGTAGCGGCATAATTATAAAAACTTCTTTACCGTAGGGAATGGGAGCAATATGAATGGTACAACCGCTGCTTTATACACATTCTTCGTTGAAACATTACCCTACATTACAATATTGGTATTTTTGGTAGGAATGTTTCTACGTGTTACCAGATGGAGTAGTGCACCAAAAGATCATCAAAACCCAAAAATGGACCTAGTTGATTCAATAAAATACGTAATACTAGACGTAATGCTGTTTAGAAAGACGTTTAGACGAGACAAATTAACATGGTTACTTGTCTTTGCTTTTCACGGTAGTATTGGGGGCATTCTTTTTGGGCATATGAGGGGTTTTCACTTATGGTCGGCATCCATATTTGACCCATTTGGTCATTGGATGACGGAGTTTATGATCCACACCTTACCAATCTATGTAGGTTATACTCTGATTATCACAACGTTCCTACTTCTCGTACGAAGGTTTAGACTAGAAGATAAACAACTATCATCATTGTCAAATGACTATATCGCGTTAATCTTACTATTGATAGCTGCAATAGTGGGTCAGGGAATGAGGTTATTCCCACCGGAATCTGTTCCAACCGAGATATACAACGTCGTGTTCATCCCAAGACTCATCGTACTACATCTTGAGGTAGTGCCAAGTTATCACTGGTTCCATTGGCACGTATTAATGACTCAATTATTTGTAATGTATACTCCGTTTAGTAAGTACATACACATTCTCACAGGGGTGATTACCCCCGCAATATACGGTTCAAGGAGGAAAGAACTTGGCATCTAATATACAAGAAAAGGCAAAAAAGGCGCTTGGTGAGTTCACAAAACGTCAATTGATGGAACTTGACACGTGCAGCCACTGTGCATTATGCACAGATATGTGCCCGGCATACAATGAATCAAAAAACGTACTCCATGCACCCGGCGTAAGAACCTCGAAACTAGTAAAACTCTATGACAAAAAACACGGATTCTGGACAAAGTTATTCGGAGAGAAAGAGATCACAGAAAAAGAAATCGAAGAACTAGCCGAGAGCACATATCACTGTAGCCTGTGTGGAAGATGCATGGAATCATGCCCATTTGGATTCCAGACACATGAACTATGGATAAAAGCAAGAGAAATCGTAGACTCACTCGAAGCATCGCCGGAAAATGTGATCAGGCTAGCCGGACTCATGGATGAAAACATGAACCCATATGGTCTTGAACCAGACACAAGATTAGACTGGAGTTTCTTCACAGACCTAGATGACGCTCCTGAGCTTGATGAAGCAGAGATCGCATATTTCGTTGGCTGCACAACAGCATACAAAGGAGCAAACCATGACGTAGCTTTCGCAATCTGCTCATTATTGGAGAATCAGGGAGAAAACTGGACTCTACTAGGTGAAGACGAGTGGTGCTGTGGCGCCCCAAGCGTCATGTCCGGTAAGACAGAAGAAGCGAAAAAATACGCTGAACACAACGTCGAATTATTCGAGTCAAAGAAGATAAAACGGGTAATAACAGGCTGTGCAGGATGCTATAGAATGCTCAAATTTGAGTACCCAGTGATGCTTGGTAGAAAACCAAACTTTGAGGTTATGCACGCGGTCCAATATCTACATGAACAACTGACCACAGGCAGGCTTGAAGTAGAGCAGGGAAAAGAGAAGATAATCTACCATGATCCATGTGAGCTAGGTAGACTCGGAGGCATCATCAAAGAGCCAAGGGAAGTACTTGCCAAGATTACTTCAGAGTTAATCGAGTTCGATGAACATGGAGTAGACTCTAAATGCTGTGGGGGAGGCGGACTTCTTCAATCGGTAAATAACGATATGCGTCTAAACATCGTTAAAGAGAAACTTGATGAGGCAGTAGA
This sequence comes from Candidatus Bathyarchaeota archaeon, assembly GCA_937877765.1. Classification (GTDB taxonomy): domain Archaea; phylum Thermoproteota; class Bathyarchaeia; order TCS64; family TCS64; genus RBG-16-57-9. The sequence continues at coordinate 2,284 of CALGBN010000164.1, forward strand.
AAAAGGAGCAGAAATGCTTGTCTCAGCTTGTCCAGCATGCAAACTTGCCTTTGTAGACGGAGTAAGAGAGTTCAAACACGATATCGAGATATACGATATACACGAACTCATCGCAAAAAGACTTGGCGTGTCAGACTAAGATGACGGAACTAGCATATGACTACGGAGTATTGCTGAAGCCAAAAGTACTCCTAGCCATGCTTGCCCTCTATCTGACCACTTTTTGCACAAGTTCAATCTACTCGGGTAGCCTAAACATGGACTATCTTGATTTTTTCATAGGCTTCATGGCTGTAGCTTTCAGCGTCAGCGGGGCTAATGCTCTAAACTGTGTCTATGACAGGGACATAGACTCGATGATGATAAGAACAAGTGGACGCCCACTTGTCAGAGGCACTATAACTGTTGCAGATGCAAGTTTCTTCAGCTGGACAATGTTAGGAGCATCAGCAATACTCGCAGTCTACCTAGGACTAGTACCGATAATATTGCTAATAGAAGGAGCAGGAAGCTATCTCCTACTATACACGGTTCTCTTAAAAAGAAAGACAAGCATAAACGTCCTATTCACCGCTCCAAGCGTAGCAGCACCAGCATGGTTCGGATGGTACCTAGGAGGATCATCACTATACCCACTAGGCCTAATAATGGGCGTCTTAGTAGCCATATGGGGTCCATTACATCTATGGAGTATCGCTTTTGCCTATAGCAAGGACTATGAAAGGGTTGGAGTCCCAATGTTTCCTAGTCAAGTGAGCAGAGAACAAGCCATAAACGGGATTCTAGTAGCTTTAGGCCTGCTTCTGGGTTCAAGCTACCTATTGACTCTCTGGACAGACACGATCTGGTATCTTGTCGGAGTAAGTGTGCTAAATCTAACCCTGATGATAGCTGGAATCAGATTATATCAAACGAAAAATAATCGAGCAGGATGGGTGCTTTTTAAGCTAACATCCCCCTATATTATACTGGTTTTCCTGATTTTCATGCTATCAAATTACCTTTTTTAGGGATTTTACGTCTATAGAACGCCTCTGTACGTAGTCTCCCCCATTGTTTTTAATACCAAATACACCTCTAAACCATGAAGTGGAAAGCCCACACCCGTACCGCAGAGAAGATACTAGAGGTATTCGGGGCTTTATATTTTGACAAATACGAGAAAGACCTGATAAACGGCATAATATCTCCAGACAACGAGGACGAGAAGAACCACTACAATGGACGAGAACAGACCGCCCTCGATTATTTACTGAGAGCAAGGAAGAAACGCTTAGAATATGATACCGGGGGCTGTTTCTTCCAGATGGGTGTAGGTTTCCATTATATTCAAGACATGTGGACCGGATTAGGCCCAGATTACGAAGAACATAGAATATATTTGGACCTGATCAATAGATGCGATATACTAGACATACATGAAAGTCTAGAAAGATACTATCCAGTAAGACGAAAAAGAGTCATCGATCAGTTCAGAACCCTAGAGAAAACACTAAGCAAGCCACTAGAGTCTGAAAAAGAGATGAAAAAGCTAGTTCTAATGCGTAGACCCTACGAAAGTAGCGCCTTCTTAGACCTAAATCTCTCTTTTAGAGTCTGTTTCCGTATAGCTGAGATGATACTAAAAACCATGTACAACATTGGCTTACAGGAATCCCTAGACTTGCTTCAACAAGAGTATGTCGAGAAGATAAAACAAAGGGAAATCGAGGAAATTAGAGCAATAGAATCATTGGAGACCAAGATCGCTGAGCTCTCAATGGAAGACTCTGCTGTTGGCAAGATTAACAAGTGGAACATGGAGAACAAGCTAGAGGCAGCTCAAAAGAGCTATGAAGCTAGAAAGCATCTTGAACCAATCACTAGAGAATATGATTCTCGGGTTACTGAACTCTGCAAGCCTCAAGAGAACTGGTATAATATAGATAAGCCTGTTTTGGAGATTGACAAGGTTCTAAGTCCAGGAATCGCACCAAAAGAAATGGCTACTATCGAAAAGGAAAAAGTGCATTTGGCTCCTGAGTCTAAAGTAGTTGATTAATACTATAGGCCCTCAGATGGACTCTAAAACCCAATCAATTGAGCGATTAGAATAGATGGCGTAATAGCGACAGTTGCCGTTGTATC
>CALGBN010000165.1 GCA_937877765.1 Candidatus Bathyarchaeota archaeon
AGACCCGGAAAAGAGTTCCTCACAGTAGGACAACCGACACCATGGCCACCCCACGAGGACAGCTGGAGGGCTTGGAGAATGATGGAGAAACCAGATCTGGATGAGCTTGTTGAGCATCACGAGAACCTCGTTGATGCATTCAAGGCCGAAGGAGTAGAGGTCATCATCAGAAAACCCGACCCATGGGACCCACCATACACAGTGAAGAGCATTTACTGTGATGACGTTGCCCATGCAGCAGTTTACGGTCATGTTATCCTAAGAATGTATGACAGCATCAGGAAAGGCGAGGAACTACCCACATTCCAGACACTAGCAGAACACGGAATACCAGTCGTAGGCATGATCTTTGGAGACGGCATGGTTGAAGGAGGCCCATGTGGCTGGCTTGACGAGAAACACGCCATCATAGAGGTCCATTATCCTAGGGGAAACACCAAGGAACCCGGTGTGATGAGGGCAAACGAGTGGGGACAAAATCAGTACGCCAACATCATCAAGGCACAGGACCCAGAAGTAGACATCAGAATGGGACCCGGCTACGGCACAAGAAAAGGCACCATCCACTACAGCATGGTAGATCGCCATACAACGGTTGGTGAGGCAAAATATTATGACAAGTATCTAACAGACTGGATGAAGGCAGAGATGGACTGGAAGTTCATCAAGCCACCGGATGATCTAGTAAGTATTGATACTCGTGGCTTCGCCAAGGGACCAGACTGTGGAGTCGTATTGGAGCCCGGTAAGATAATCACCAGCGACCAGTACCCCAAGGCTACAAAGTGGTTTGAGTCAGTGGGTATTGAGGTTGTTGAGGTTCACATTGATAGCCTCATTAGGCCGAGAAACAGCGGAAGCATCCACTGTCTGTGTGGTTCATTGAGCCGAGACCCAGAGCCAAAAAGCTACTAGGCTTATTTTCCATATTTTTCTTTTACAGCATTATCGATCATTTTTACGATCATTGAAGCATCTACAAGGATGTACTTGCCTTGAAGTATCTTCATAAAATCTACTGGCTTCTTCTTGTCTTCAGTTATCAGGATAAAATCGTTATCGTAAGCGTATTTGGCTACTTTCATGTCTTCTGAGCCCTTGAGCCCTACATCTTCTACTGTCTGTACATCGTAGCCCAGTATCTCAAAGTGATCCTTGTACCCTGTAAACATCTCATCAAGTAACAACTTCAACTTATTCAACCCTGTATCGTTCAATTACTTCCTTCATCTTACCGCAGGTATGCCTACCCTCCGGACAATATCCAAGCTGGTAACAGTATGGCCCAGCCCGGTTAAAGATAATGGGCTCAACAGCCCTGAGCTGTTCAAGTATCATATCTGCGAGCGCCCTTACCTCCCACTGGGCTCGGTTACATGTCCGTAAGCCTAGGAAATGTACAAGGGATTTTCCCTCCATGGTCAACAGTAGGCTTGTTTCGGTTGCGTTGGGTAATATGAAACGTGCGTCCTCCTTGGGGATACCTGATTCTACGAGTTTCTGGTAAGCTATACTCGCTGAATCGATCAAATCATCAAAGTCCTCGTTGGAGCCTATACTTGGGGGAACCACGATCTTTTCAGATAACCGCTTGACAGTGATGTATCGCTGACTCTGCTGACTAAAGCTGGCTACTCTGTGTCTAACCAGTTGATGACTGCACGCCCGGCTAACCTTCTCTATCGCAAACGTATAATTCAGGTGAGGCAGAAGCAGATCAGTTTCCAGATCAGGAAACACCTTCTTTACCTCAGCTAAAGGCGTATAGGTTAGTAACTCAGCCTTCACTCTTTATCCCCCTTTATGAAGCCATAGACATGTGGTGCAGCTTCCTTGATGGACTCAATTAACTCTCTACTGAACTCATCAGGATGTATCTGATGATACTCTGCTATCGTCCGCAAGTTACAGCTAAGCACCCATGTATCTGGTCCAGCTTCCGTGATATTGAAAAACTTTGACTTGAGCATAATTTCCAACACCTCGTCTCTAGTTGCCTCTAGCCTCCAGACAAGCCGGTTATGCTCCAATATATTTCCATGCTGAACCTCGACCCTGCCCACAATATCCGCCACCTTCTCAGGCTTCGCCTTAAGTCGATCATAAAGAGTGCTAGGCATGGCTCCACTTGTAGTGGTGAGCATGCTAGTGGCTATCATGGTCTCCATGTCTGGACTATTGGCAATGAGGCTTAGCTTCATACATTTCACTTAGACTGGGTTCATCTCTGGCTTCTTGGGTTTTGCCCTGAGTTCTTCTGGTACGTTTACGGCTCGTACCACGTTCATGCTATTGATGGCGTATATCGGTGAGCCGTCCGGCTCATATTTATCTAGGCGTTTAACTCCGCGGAGAACTAGTTTTACCTTTAAGGTTGTTCCGTCTTCTAGTTGGTATTCGTTCCAGTACTCTTTCTCTTCGGTAAAATCGATCTCTTTTGCGCCTGTGAATGCTTCTTTCGGTATTTTTGCCAAAATTGTTCCCAAGGGTATTCAGTAATCCTTCTGTTTAACTCTTTCACCCTTCGGCGATCACTGAAATATTGTCAGCAGCCTCATCACATAGCTCCGCTAAGCCTAGTTCTGATTCAAGCTCCTCAATGACATCAACCTTACTGCGTGTAGCTGGACCCTTGGGTACGGCGGTACATCCATCAGTGGATTTCGCTGTAATCTCGTAGGAACCAAAAACGCGTGCAATATCCTCGATCTCAACCTTGTCCAACCCGATTAATGGACGAAGAACAGGCATATCCGTTGACGAACTCAAAACAAACAAGTTCTTCAGGGTCTGACTAGCAACCTGTCCAAGACTCTCCCCTGTGATTATCGCCTGTGCATGATGTTTCTCAGCGAACCGCGCCGCGATCCTGTACATGCTTCTTTTACACATGATGCAAATGAATCTTGGTTCACGTGTCTCTGTGATACCCTGCATTACATCACCCATGGGTGCAGAGTATAGCTTGTAGCTGTTTCTGGGAACGAATTGGCTGATGTTCTTGAAGCTCTCTATGGCTCGAGTAACATAGCTGTCTCCTACGAATGGACGTTGATCCATAAACAAGGGTAGGACGTTTACTCCTCGTTTCATCATAAGCCAAGCAGATACCGGGCTATCGATTCCACCACTGTAGAGACTGATGGCTTTTCCCTGGGTCCCATAGGGTAATCCGAGGACGCCTCTTATAATTCTACTATAAACATAGGCGCTGGTATCCCTTACCTCGGTGTAGAGCGTAACATCAGGTTCATCCAGATTAACATGAATATCACGATCAGCCAATGCTTCCAGCACCTTTGAGCCAGCCTTATACGCAATATCTCGGCTCCCAAACGGATGTTCTCCTACTACTCTTGGTCGTACCGCGAAACTGTTTCCTTGTTTGAGACCGAGTTTAGCTTCTTCAACAATCCCATTAATAATTGAGTCAAAATCCAGTTCTACCTCAGTGCTTGGCATCGTGTTAGCTACACCGAAAACCTTGGATACAATTTCAACGGCGTCATCGGGCACTCCTTCCACATAGATTCTGCCGAATCTTCTTGATACCTCTGGGTTCTCATATCCATGTTTTCTTAGGATGTTTACTAGGTCTTGGCTTAGGCTTTTTTCTAGCTGGTTTCGTACGTATCGTGATTTGAGGGCGATCTCGCTGTAGCTGACGATGATAGTCAAAGTATTATCTACTCAGATATGCCTCCTTTTACTAGTTACTCATAACATTTATACCAGATTTCTCGATTGATCGACTCAGTGAATCAACATTGAGCTTTTGGGATGAATGGTTCAAACGATTTGGTAGACGAGACAGTTTCTTCGGAGGGTTCGACCGCATGATGCGGGAGATGGAGAAGGAGATGGCTGACATGATCCGCGAGATGGAGGGAAACATGCCAGACGAGATGAGACGCGAAATAAAGGCACCAGACGGCTCAACACGCAAAGAATACGGTCCATTCGTATACGGATACAGCGTAAAAATAGGACCAGACGGCAAACCAGTGATCAGGGAGTTCGGAAACATGAAACCCGGACTAGACTCTGATGAAACCCCCCTTGGCCTTCAGGGAAAACGCGAGCCACTGGTAGATGTAATAGAGGACGATGTAAGCATCAAGGTCTTGGCTGAGCTCCCTGGCGTCGAGAAAAGCGACATCAAACTACTAGCTACATCATCGGGTTTGACAATAAACGTGGACAACCCTGAACGCCAATACTACAAGGAGTTAGAGTTTGACGCCGAGATTGACCGCAAATCAGCGAAATCCAGTTACCGTAACGGTGTATTGGAGGTCAGCTTTAAGAAAAAGAGCCACGTGGATGAGGGTACTCCCATCAACATCGAGTAGGGATACCTTTAACACGCTGGGTTCTGATACCTAGATGGCCGATGATGTGAAGGCATTA
>CALGBN010000166.1 GCA_937877765.1 Candidatus Bathyarchaeota archaeon
CTAGCTGATATTATATCAAAAGGAGCCGCCTTCCATCACGCGGGACTGAACAGACAGCATAGACAAATAATCGAGACCGGATTCAAGGAAGGATACATCAAGATACTATGCGCGACACCCACACTAGCCGCAGGAGTAAACCTACCCGCAAGAACAGTAGTAATCGGTAATTATCGCCGCTTCATGCCCGGATACGGAATGCAGCCCATCAAAGTAATGGAATATAAACAGATGAGCGGCAGAGCCGGACGCCCACAATACGACAAAGAAGGTGTAGCCCTGCTCATAGCAGGCAGCGAGGACGAACAGGATTACTTGATGGAGGACTATATTCTGTCGAAGCCTGAAAGAATCGACAGCCGCCTCGCACAGGAATCAGCCCTGAGAGGACACACTCTTGCAGCAATAGCCGCTGATTACGCTCACAGTGAACCTAGTCTACTAGATTTCTTCGGATCAACATTCTATGGCTATAATTACCCTACAGCGGGAATCAAACTTATCCTAGGTGGCATACTCCGCTACCTAAACCGAGAAGGCATGATCCAATACGAGGGAGACCACCTCGTAGCTACAGACTTTGGACGAAGAGTCAGCGAACTCTACATCGACCCACTAACAGCAGTAGTACTCAGAGACGGATTAAAACACGGAGCAATGGATATCACCGACTTCACATGGCTCCACCTAATCTGTCACACACCGGATATGAGACCAATACTCAGACCACGCCGTAAAGACTTCGAGCTAATAGAAAACTACCTAGAAGAACACAGGGACGAGATAGCTTTCCGCGTTTCACAAGGTGTAGACTACATTGATTACGAGGACGCACTTGGAGAAGTAAAAACAGCCATGGTGCTTGACGCGTGGATAAACGAGGTATCGGAAAACGATCTTCTAGAAAGATACAATGTTCAGCCTGGAGACAGGTATAGCGCTGTTACCAACGGGGAATGGCTACTGTATTCTGCTCATGAACTAGCGAAAACCCTTGAATTACCTGAGCCACGTAGACACCTCATCGAACTCAGAAACAGGGTAAAACACGGAGTCTCCAAGAAACTACTGCAACTGGTAGGACTCAAGGGAATTGGAAGAGTCAGAGCACAAGTACTCTATAACTCAGGCTATACGACTCAAGCGAAGCTAAAAAGAGCTGACCTACGGCAACTAACAGCACTACCTTTGATTGGACCTAAACTAGCTAAAACCATCAAGGAACAGGTAGGTGGCTTAGTTGAGGAAGCCGAGTGGAAAAGCCTCGACAAAGTGGTCGCTGAACAAAGTAGCCTCACCAGCTTCATCGAGGAAGAGCCCGAAGAAGATAAAGAACACGAGGATTACATTTAATAATTTCTGATAGTTAAGTACAAGCATGTTACTGGAAGAAACACCAGGCTACATACTCAGAATAAGCCACGATGACTGGGTCCAACAAATATACGAGCTAAAAAAATACTACAGCGGTATCATGCGTCGATGGAGAATAGGCACACCAATACTCCTCGCCAAAAAAACAGAACTCGGGGACAGCTTTCTCGGCTACGGCATCACTGACAAAGTAGAAATGCTCTGGGAAATGACACCCGAAGAAGAACACTACTGCAAAGAAAACGGATGGAAATGCGCCATCACCTTCAAACCCCTAATCAGGTTCGATAAACCCCTACCCTTGAAAGAAACATTCCTCGCCAGCGATAAACGCAAGGGAAGCTTCCTCCACGGAGCCATGCTTACTGAAGACCAAGTAGACACACTACTAGAACAAGCCGAAGAACTGCAGGAATAACTACAAAAGCCGCTACCCCATGAATCTGTCTCTTATACACATCTCCGAGCCCACGAGACCTCTCTACATCTCGTATGCCGTCTTCTGCTTGAAA
>CALGBN010000167.1 GCA_937877765.1 Candidatus Bathyarchaeota archaeon
CCTCGATGCGCCGATTGTCCACACGGTCGGCAACAAGGGCCAGGGTAAGCGCGAATTGCTCGAGGCCATTGTGCGGGTTGCCGAGCAACCGGCACGGCCACGACGGCACACGGTCCGCTACGGGGCGGAAATCGAGGAGGAACTGACAAAGATCGAGTCACTTCTGGCAAGTGACGAGCGGCAAATGGTGGGCAAGTACGGCCGCAGGTGGCTCATCGCGTCCATGACCTTCGTCGCCGCCTTCGCGCGTCTCTTCTACGCCTACGCGCCGAGCTGGGAGTGGATACTGGCGGGGGCCGCCATATCCGGTTTCTGCAGCATCTACCAGCCCGCGCTGAACGCCATCGTGGCCGACTCCCTGCCCAGGGAGAAGGAGGGCATGGGCTTCAGCATAATAAACCTCATCTCCAGCGTCTCGACTACCCCCGCCCCCTTGATAGCGGGGTACCTGTTCACGCTGTACGGGCTCGTGCCCAGCATGAGGCTGACCTACAAGCTCGTGTTCATGGGGTTCATCGTCGCGGCGTTCCTCAGGGCAAGGCTCAAGGAGACTGTGGAAGACCCCGCCAAGATAAACGTCAGGGAGATGATGGGCGAGTACCCCGCCTCGCTGAGGGAGTCAATTAACGTCTGGAGGCTTGTCCCAGCCGCGGCCTTCGTCTTGTTCCTCATCAGCGTCATAACGAGCTTCGCCTCCGGGCTCTTCCAGCCCGTCCTGACCCTTTACATAGTGAAGGACCTTGGCATAGACGAGGTGCAGCTCAGCTACATCATGACCGCGTTACCCGCATCAATGATTATTCTCGCCATACCATCTGGGAAACTCATTGATGTGGTGGGTAAGAAGAAACCCATCATGGCGGCATTCATACTCTGGGCGATAGTCATAGCCCTTTTCGTCAACGGGGATTTCCTAAGAGTCCTAATAGCAATGATGCTCGTAGGTGCCCTCATGGTGCTCTCAAACAGCGCCATAAGTAGCTTACAAACAGGCTTAGTACCCAAAGAACATAGAGGCAAGGTAAACGGCAGCCAAGGCTTCTTCAGACTCATCGCGTCATCGATGGGACAGCTATCAGGCGGCTGGTTGTATGATAATGTGAGTCATGAGGTACCTTTCCTCATCCAGATCGGGTTAGTGATGATCCCTCTCCTAATGGTCTATTTCTGGATAGACGAGAACGAGGAAACCCTATACTAATTCTTTCTCAACTAGATAATTGGGAAGCTCTGCTATACTCTTTAGGATGGTATCTGGTTCTGCTGCGCCAAGCTGCTGTATGCTTTGGGTTCCCGTCAAAACACCTATGGTATAGACACCTGCGTTCAAACCCTCCTCGATGCCCTTCACGGTATCATCGATCTTCAACACAGCCCGCTTCTCAGAAACACCATACTTTTTCATAGCGTGTAGAATCATCGCTGGATCTGGTCTGCTTGCCCCTACCTGCTCGCTGCACACCCAGCTATCAATCAAACCCGCTTTAAGCCAGCCAAGATTCTCGATGATGGGCTCAGCTACCTCCGCTGGGAAACCCGTTGAGGAAACAATACGGATGTCATGCTCTTTGAGATACGTGAATGTCTTTGATGTCCCATTGACCTCTTTTACCTTGCCTGTGTTGGCTTTGAGAACCGCGATAAAGTCGCTGTATATGGCTTCTGCGTGTTCGCCTCCAAGCTCCTTGATGACTGTCCATTTATCACGTCCACGCTGGGCATTCAATACCTCCATGGGCACAGATACACCATGACCGCGCAGCGCATCATCATAGCTCTTCAGGACTAGGGGTAAACCATCAACCCTGTCATCAACCGTGGTGCCAGCCATGTCAAAGACAGCGAGCTTTGCCTTCAATTATATCCACTCGGTTATCTCTTCGAGACTCTTCCGCTTAGTATTCTCAGAGAAGGCACCTTTATCTGGGTAACCGATGGGCGACACCGCTACCACGTATTCATTCACTGGTATGTCCAATGCCTTCTTCACGGCATCATTGCTAAAGTCTCCTATCCAGCATGTGCCTAATCCCTCGGCTCTTGCAGCCAAGAGTAGCTGGGTGAACGCGATGCTTACATCCATTGTGAAAGTCATGTCCCCCATGTAGCCTCCTCTGCTGATGGGAACCTTCCACCCGGTGGCAACTATCACGGCTGGTGCCTCAGCGATCCACATCTGACCTTTACATGCCTCTGCTGTAGCCTTTTTCTTCTCTGGGTCTTCCACTACGTAGAATTTCCAGAACTGTCTGTTGTGTCCGCTTGGGGCGATTCGTGCTGCCTCTAGGACGCGTTTCATTGATTCCTTGGGTATCTCTGTGGGTTTGTATGATCTTATGCTTCGTCTGGTCTTGACGACCTCGTAGAACTCCATAACTATTGCATGGTTTGGTTGGATAAAAGGCGAATCATCGGGTCGTGAAATAGGTGCTATACTTCTTGGTGATAATCTCGCCATCAGGAGTCAGTACTCCTACCGCTAAACGCATGGTATCGTGTCTCGGTCCCTTTGTCATCAATGTAACGGTCTTTGATTCCCCGTAAGCTAGGTCAAGTTCATCGCCTATTCGTTCTGACCATAACTCACCGGTATCAAGCTCTATTCCTATCCACGCCCGGTATCCAGTGCCATTTACAGGAGAATCATTTGTGTAGGTGATTGTTGCTGTGACGACCTCGTTTTTACGAGTAGCCTCCCAAGTATGACTAAGGAACGGGATATCATCCACAACATCCACTTCAACGCTTTTCCCCACGTGTTCAATAGGTATGCTACCGATTTCCCACCCGGGTACTGTGGTCTCAAGATAATAGTAGGTGGTGTTCTCGATATCCCAGTGGGCTCCTGTGGCGTTCATTTCTACTCCTACCGCCATGTGACCGGGTAAGGTTAGTAGCGCTGTCTCTATTTCTATTGCCTCAAGTAGATGGGATAACAGTATGCTTGTGTCCTCGCAGTCTCCTCCTTCATCAACGAGGCTTTCTACTGGGAACTTGGGGTACTCATCGAACCCAGTAGTATCATCAGTCAGATAGTGGAGGTTTTGAACGAAGGATGTGACTAATTCAACTTCCTGAACCTTTGTGAGGTTGTCCATCGCCGCTATCTTGTCGAACTCCCTCCCCATTACCTCAATATACGCGTCATCGTATGGGTGGAGAATATAGCCCCTGTAGTCTGATGTCTCGTATCGCTCCTTGGTGCTATAATATTCGTACATGGGCTCGGGAACCACTAGGCTCATCGAGTATGTCTGATCATTATAGGTCCAGGTATAGTTGCGTTCGATTACCTGTATTGTTTGATTAGAAAAATCGAGTCCCCCGAGGCTCGTCTGGTAATCCTCTAGGAGGGACTCGTACAATGCCTCTAATGTCTCAAGTTGCTCTGTGAGCGCCTGATACTCCTCATCAAGGGTTGTCTTCTGGTTCTGAAGCGTAGAATAGGCTCCTTGCAGTGTCTCTAGCTGTGCCTCAAGGTCGTTGTGGTCAGATGTCAGGTTATTGTAGTTGGATTCAAGTGTATCATAGTCTTCTTCCAGCGTGTAGAGCCTGTCCTGAAAATCGTCTAAGATGGGTTTAGTAACCATGTAGTTACCAAAGTAGCCAGCCACGGAACCTATGATGATTCCTATGAGGAGCATGGCTAATGTTTTCGTGTTCAAACTAAAACTTTGGACGAATTCTACGTTATAAGAACTATGAAAGTTACATACCTAAACCGGGGGTACGGTAACGTTTCTCCCATTCTTGACGCATGGCGATATTCCGTGGGTCAGTCAACCTGTCACTGCACATGATGCCTTCAAGGTGGTCGATCTCGTGTTGAAGTAGTTCGCTCATATCGTCTGTGAAGGTCTCGTTGTGGAACTCTTGGTTTTCGTCAACGTACTTTACTTTGATGCTCCGGTTTCTGGTGATTTTTACGAAGAACTTTGCTTCCATGCTGAAGCAGCTGTCCCACACCTCGAAGGTCTCCTCGCTCCGCCGAACGATCCTGGGGTTCACGAGGTAGAAGCTCCTTTCAAGCATCTGGACGCAGACCACCCGCTTCAGGTAACCGATCTGTGGGGCCGCGGCGGCCCGCCCCATCCCGTAGTGGCTCTGAGCCCACGTCAGCGTGTCCTTGAGGTCGATCAGCACCTCATCGAGGGCGTCGAAATCCGTGACCTCCTCGGATGTCATCCTCAGGGTGGGGTCCCCCAGCAGCAGCACCTCTCTGACGGCCATAGATGGATGAGGGGGCTCATCTATTGTAAAACTTGTGGGGCCCGCGGAGCATAAACCATAAACCCTGGCCGCCGTCCTTCAACGCATGCCGCAGACGCCTTTCTACCAGCTGGACGCCTTCACGTCGAAGCCCTTCAAGGGCAACCCCGCCGCCGTCTGCCTCATGCCCTGCAGCCTCGGCGACGACCTGTACCTCTCCATAGCCGGGGAGATGAACCTCTCGGAGACGGCTTTCCTCGAGGAGCAGGTCGACGGGTGCAGGCTGCGCTGGTTCACCCCCCGGCGGGAGGTGCCTCTTTGCGGCCACGCCACCCTGGCTGCAACCCACATCCTCTTCACGAGGCTCGGCGTCGAGGACGACGCGGTGACGTTCCACACCCTGTCCGGGGAGCTTTACGCGCGTAGAGCCGGGGACGCCGTGACCATGGACTTCCCGCGGAACGACCCCCACCCCGTGGAGCCGGTGGCCGGCATACTGGACGGCCTGGGCGCATCCGACCCATCGGACTTCCAGTACAGCGACACCAACCAGAAGATCGTCGTGCTGCTCCTCGGCGAGAAGGAGGTAAGGGAGGTGTCCCCAGACTTCCAGGCGCTGCTGCGGGTCGAGAACACGCCTGTCTCTTATACACATCTGACGCTGCCGACG
>CALGBN010000168.1 GCA_937877765.1 Candidatus Bathyarchaeota archaeon
CTCGTGGGCTCGGAGATGTGTATAAGAGACAGGCCGTAAAAGAGGAGCAGAAGAAAAGAGACCAAGCCGTAAAAGATGCCTTGAAGGAAGCCGAGAAGAAGAACAGGAAGAATTGGTTCAAAAAAACATAATATTTAGGTTTCTTTGGACGCTGTAAATTAGAAATATTTAAGCGTAGCCTGCCGCGACTGAATATGAAACAGTATGGCAGACCTCAGCAAACCTACAGAGGAAATGCAATTTATTATCGCCACAGACGTAGGAAGCACCACAACAAAAGCCCGTTTCTTCCACAAGAAAGACGGCGAATGGCGCTTCCTAGTCGCAGGAGAAGCACCCACTACTGTTGAAGCCCCCTACGAGGACGTTACTCTTGGGGTCCAGAACGCGGTGCGAGAAGTCGAGGAGCTTACAGGACACAAGCTACTCGCTCCTGAGGGTGGAATGATCATCCCCTACGACGGCGAGAAAGGAGTAGACCTTTACTGTACCACTAGCAGCGCAGGCGGTGGTCTACAGATGATGGTCGCCGGACTCATCAAATCAATGACAGCAGAATCAGCGAACAGGGCGGCTCTAGGCGCAGGCGCCATCGTCATGGACGTAATCGCACGTGACGACGGAAGACAGACCTATCAAAAGATCCAGAGGATCAGAAGCCTCCGACCAGACATGATACTTATGGCAGGTGGAACCGATGGAGGAGCCAGCCAGCACGTCATGGAGATCGCTGAGCTAATCAAAGCAGCAGAACCAAAACCAAGGTTGGGTGCAGCATATGAGCTACCTATCGTTTACGCTGGTAACAAGACACTCAGGCCTCAGATCGAGGAACTCATGAACACTGGCTTCGCTCTTGAGATGGTCGATAACATCAGACCTACCCTTGAACAGGAAAACACTGAACCAGCTAGGCGTGCAGTACACGAGTTATTCATGGAGCACGTCATGAGCCACGCACCAGGATATACTAAACTAATGAAGTGGACTGATATCGACATCATGCCAACCCCAGCAGGTGAAGGTATGGCCATCCAGCTTATCGCAAACACGTTCAACCAGAACGTCTTGGGCGTCGGACTCGGTGGAGCAACAACAAACGTATACTCAATCGTTGAAGGCAGGTTCGTACGTAGCGTATCAGCCAACCTAGGCATGAGCTACAGCGTAACCAACGTCATGAAGGAAGCAGGCATCGATAACATCATGCGCTGGATTCCCTTCAACCTCGATAAAGAGGAAATTGCAAGCCGACTCATGAACAAGATGATCCGGCCAACAACAATCCCACAGACACTAGAAGACCTAATCGTTGAGCACAGCGTTGCACGTGAAGCTCTAAGACTAGGACTACAACACCACAGAACCATCGCTACCAGACTCAAAGGCGTACAGGTAGAACGTACCATCAGCGACATGTTCGATCAGGCAGTCGAAGACAGCTACGTCAAGATGATGAACATCGACATCTGCGCAGGAACAGGCGGCCTATTGAGCCACGCACCACGCAGAATCCAAAGCATGCTCATCCTAACAGACGCATGGCTAACCGAGGGCATCACCAGAATGATGCAGGACAGCGTCTTCATGATGCCACACCTAGGTGTCCTATCCACTGTTTATCGTGACGCAGCTTGGAACATCTTCGACAAGGACTGCCTCGTAAGGCTCGGTACAAGTATCGCAGCCTCTGGACAGGAAAAGTTCGGTGAGAAAGTAATGGACCTAAAGATCGAGATGCCTGACGGCAAGGTGCTCGAGGAGTCGATGAAACTCGGAGACCTCAAACTGATCCCCTTAGGGCCAGAAGAGGAAGCCAAGGTATTCGTAGAACCAGCAGCACACTATGATATAGGTGCAGGTCCAGGCAAGGAGCTTGAAGCAACCGTTCAAGGTGGCGTAGCTGGCTTGCTACTGGACGCACGTGGTAGACCACTGTACTTCCCCGAGGATGACCAAAAGCGGAAAGAGTTACTTATCAAATGGTTCAAGGCGACGAATCTATATGACGAGAAAGAACTGGAGGCGTTGATCTAATGGTAGACCAAGAAACAGAGAAGAAAACCAACGGCGAAGAGACCGAAGAAGCACACGCATATACGCCTGGGCTTAAGGTCAAGAAAGCAACCATGGTCGAGAAGATGCGAAGACTACCCCTTCTTGGAGAGGTTTTCGTCAAGGAAGGCGACACGATCGAACACACCGATATTGTTGCAAGGACCGAGATCAGCGGAGATCCCGAGATCGTCAAGATCTCCATGATCCTAGGCATGGAGCCAGAGGACACACCAAGATACATGACCGTTGAGGTCGGTGACATGGTTGAGAAGGGTCAACAATTAGCCTTCTATAAGGCATTATTCGGTTTGATCAAGAAAGAAGTCAAGTCACCTGTAACAGGTACACTTGAGAGCTTCAGCGAGGTCACTGGACAAGCAATCGTAAGAGGCGCTCCTATACCCGTAGAGGTTGATGCATACATCCCCGGTAAGGTTATCGAAGTAATGCCCAAAGAAGGAGCAATAATCGAGACAAACGCAGCCTTTATTCAGGGAATCTTTGGAATCGGCGGTGAGGTGCACGGGGAAATCCATGTAGTCACACCACAGAACGACCAGGTCTTAGAAGCTGACATGATCAAGCCAGAGCACAAGGATAAGATCCTTGTAGGCGGCTGTTTAGTCACATTAGACGCCATGAAGAAGGCAGTCGAGATCGGTGTCTCTGCTATCGTCAGCGGAGGTATCCGCCACGACGACCTAACAACCTTCACAGGCGAGGAGATCGGTGTAGCCATCACAGGACAGGAAGAAGTAGGAATCACAGTGATTATCACTGAGGGTTTTGGAACAATGAACATGAGCCAGAGAACCTTTGACCTACTAAAAGAGTTTGAAGGCTACAGTGCATCTGTAAACGGTACTACCCAGATCAGGGCAGGCGTACTACGTCCAGAGATCATCATCCCACACAACTTAGTCGAGGAAGATGAAGGTGAAGCTCTATCACAGGGTATGGTACCCGGAACCCCAATCAGAATTATCAGACAACCCTACTTCGGAGCAATCGGCAAGGTACACAGCCTACCCGTTGAGCTTCAGCAGCTTGAGTCTGAAAGCATGGTGCGCGTCGTCAACATCGAGCTTGACGAAGGCAATGTAGTAACTGTGCCAAGGGCGAACGTCGAGATAATAGAGGAGTAATCCTCCCCCAATTTTCTATTAGATCCTTTGAAAGTTCCTTTTAACAGAGTCTATTTTTTCACCGATGATTTCTATTTCAGTCATATTGCCGACTCCGCTTTCATGACTCCACTTAATGTGATCAATCTCATTTGGATTGAACCCCATGACCTGAGATGCAACCGAGTCAGCCGCAACAGGGTCAACGCTAGCGATTACTGTATTCATTTTGACTGGTTTTCCGTGGACTGGGCCTTTTCCCTCCATGGCTACGAATCCATCAATTATGGTTAGTTGAGGTGGTAGTGTCTTGTTGATATCGTGGATTACCTTGTCCATTCCCCTGATGTGATATTTTCCCTTGAACTTGGTGGTGAGCATACCGAACATATTCTTGAGTCCAAGTGTCACCTTAGTGCTCATATGTGTCTTGAGCTTCGCAGCCGAGACTATGGCTGACTCTGTGGCTATCTTTGCTACCTTTATCTTTTTGAGTTCCCTGCCCTCGGGTACTTTTAGTTCAATTTTCTCATCCGCATGTCGCATATTAATGAAAGGCACATCAAGGCGTTCACCCAGTTCACTCATACCACTGGCCACCCAAGCTTTATCCGCGTTTGTCGTCTGAGCATCAGACTCAACGATAATTACCTCTTTTCCGAGTTCCCTAAGTCTGTTGACTAGTGCCTCGACTATTATCGGGTCAGTTGTGGCTCCTGTCTCCCAGTTTTTGGTGGTGATAAAATTAACCTTGATCAAAACTCTTTCCCAGTCAGCTAAAGCTTCAGCGTAGGGGATATTATCAAGGGCTTTATAGACTGTCTCTAGGCTTCTTTCTCCCTTGATTAATGCTACACGACTCATAGTATCCCCTAGATATGGGGACTTTTAGATGGTTCCTATGGATCTTTTATGGTCTCCACTCGTACAGATTTCCAGTATCCGAAACAAGGAGTATGGGTGATTCTGGTGTATCCGCGGTGAACACGATCTTTCTTTTGATCGCCTTAGCTTTGAAGTCCTCATAATCAAGTTGTATTGTATCACCTGTGTACTCTGATGAGTACTCTGTCAACACACATCCGCTTGACTGAAGATCATCCATTGCTTTGGTTATGTTCCAACCCGTATCTGTAGTATTCCGTGGTGCTTCTTCATTCTGCTCCGCTGGCATGGAGACTGGTTTGAACAGGTCATCACCGAAGATCTGACCTCCACCCCATGGACCATTAACACTGAGCCAGAAGAGGCATCCCACAAATAGAACTATACTGAACAGTAGCACTAGGGTCGCAAGAACGCCAACACGCCCACTCCTGTACCCTCTCTTTCGCATGCATAAATACTTGAATTTTTTTTAAAGGGATTTGCGGAGCCTTTGTACATACTTTTGGTATTAACCCACAGTATGGAATAGTAGTATAGATTTACCCGTTTTTCACCCATTTTGCATATAAGTAGAACCCTAGGAGACTTGCTTTTAATGAATGATCTGCGCCTTCAACACCCTTAATATGGTCCGCCAGTTCTTGATCCTCCTTCATGGTCAATGCAACCAAGTCATCAAGACGCATACCCTCATCAACAATTCTCTCTGCAAGTCTCATCCATAGCCTAGTCCGGGAACTGATCCTATCAAAGTATATTCCCGGCTCTTTATGAGCACCAAAATGAGCCACACATAGAATCTCAGGTCTTAGAGAACGAATCAAATCTATACTCTCAAGAGCCTGTAATGGGTTATGCGGCGGTGGGCTCACAGGAATCACTGGGCCACCATCACCCATAGTGTGTCCAACAGCGTCACCCACAAACACTGTCCGCGAGTCAGGCTCAAAATAGCATTGACTATGGCTGCTGTGTCCCGGAGTCCAGTGGATCTCCAAGGAGGCTCCATCTAGATTAATAATCTCATGGTCGCTGGATATCTGTATTCTATTTTTGGGCACTCCTTTAATCGCCCCATATTCCAATATTCTATCTCCAAATAGTCTTTCTGCTCCTTCTCTGAGCTTTGAGGGATCAACCATATGCGCTGCGCCTTTTGGGTGACAGTGAAGAATCGATTCTGGGTACTCTTTGAGTAGCAGCCAACTGCCACCCGCGTGATCAAGATGGATATGGGTTGCCAGAACCCAGTCAAGATTCTTTAACCCCAGTTTTCCAAGTCTACTAATTACTCCCTCGGCTTGACTGGTTGGACCCGGATCAATAACCGCTGTCTTCGCCCCAGAGACAAGATAGGTTCCAAGTGCTCCTTTTACTCCATTTATCGGTGCATCAATCAATGTAATGTTGTCGGATAACTTGTACAGGGACATTGGCATCAGTGATACAATTATACAAAATAATAGTTATGAAAAGATGGCTATTTTTCCAGCATCGAGACCCCAAAAGTCACGATAAAACTCAAGGGTATACTTACGATACCGGGGTTAGCCAATGGGAATATTGCACCAGCGCCCATTATGGTAGGGCCTATCAGGATTAATCCACATGAACTGAGTAAACCAGTCCAAATACCCAGAGAGACGCCTCTAGCAGTTGTACCCTTCCAGAACAACACGCTGATCAATGCAGGTAGGTTGGCTGAAGCCGCTATAGCAAATGCTAATCCTACTAAGAAGGCGACGTTCATCCCTTTGGCTACGATGCCTAGTATGATTGCTGCTATTCCTACACCTATTGCAGTTATCTTTGTCATTCGCAGTGTTTGTGCGTCATCCTGTGTGTTTCCCAGATACACTGTCCAAATGTCGTGGCTGATGGCTCCTGCTGCCGCCATTATCAAACCGGAGACAGTTCCTAGTATCGTGGCAAAGGCTATGCTGGATATTAACCCGAAGAATATTTCTCCGCCGATAAACTCCGCGAGAAGCGGTGCTGAAAGGTTTTGGTTCGCTGGGTCAACTGTCATGAAGTGCATAGCACCCAATCCTAGGAACAGCGTTAAAATGTAGAATACACCGATTGCCGCAATAGCGATCACTGTTGATCGTCTTGCATCAGCGGGAGTAGGCACCGTGTAGTACCTGATCAACACATGTGGCAAAGCAGCTGTTCCCAGTATTAATGCAAGTGCTAGACTCAGGAAATCCAGTGGGTTCTTGAACTTTATACCCGGAGCTAGGAACGCGTTTCCATCCATAACTCCACTCGGAGTCGTTAGAGTTGGATTATCCAATATGTTTGAGATGAAATCTACCGGCCCAAGCCCAGTAGCCCAAAGCACTCCTCCTGTTAATGCGACAGCCGCTATCAACAAGAGGAACCCCTTGATGAACTGAACATATGTAGTTGAGACCATTCCTGCAGTTGCAACAATAGTGATAACAAGCGCACCAACTAGTACGACACCCACCTCGTAGCTTAGCCCAAGTAACGGTTGGACGATTGACCCTGCGCCAACAATCTGGGGGATCAAATAGAATAGGCTTACAATTAGTGTGCTTACTGCGCCTGCTAGTCTTACTCCTTTATCTTCGAGTCTGAAAAGCAGAGCGTCACAGAAAGTATACTTGCCGCATCGTCTCAAAGGCTCAGCGACGATCAATAGGGCCACGATCCACCCTGCGAGGAAACCGATACTATACAAGAACCCATCAAACCCGAAGAACGCTATCATACCAGCTATTCCAAGGAACGAAGCCGCGGAAAGATAGTCACCAGCAAAGGCAATACCATTTACAAGCCACTTGACGCCTCCGCCAGCCACAAAGTAGTGGCTAGCAGTCTTGACTTGTTTGGCTGCCCAGAAGCTGATGCCCAGGGTTATCGCTGTGATGACTAGGAACAATGCTACAGCTATTGGTTGGAATGTGTACGCCATCTAGTTCACCCCCGTCTCCACCTGACCGGCGTACCAGTTGTAATACACGGCGATGATTATCGCGGATACGATGATAAGCATCCCACCCACAATGCCTACATTCAATCCAAGAACACGCGTCATGAGTATGTTCTTGTTGAACGTGCCAGCGATTGTGAATAGAAAGTAGCCTATTATGTAAACTGTGAAGAGTATGAGTCCCATCCTGAAGGTTTTTTTATCCTTCTCCGGGACTGCCATAATATCATCTGGTTTTTCTTTTGTCATACAATGCCTCAATGAGTTTGAATAACTGCTTATACTGTATATATGATAAGAGCTTTTCCAGAAAAAAATAGGGAACTTAAGCTGCTCCATAATAGATACTATTAAAGAGGAACTTGAAAGTCGCCCTATTCTGGTTCCTGAAATGAGGCGGGAAACCAATCATGATAATAACGCCATTACCAGCAGGAATCTCAGCAACAGCAGAATGACCACGCAGATGTTTCTCCCCAAGCACCCAGCCACTGATCAAAGGATCAGCCTCCGGATACCACGCCACAGAGTCACCATTCTTCACGTTAAATACTGGACTATTAAGGAACATCACGGTCTCTTCACGGTCGAACCCATAACCCACTGGATGTGTGTTATCTACAAGCACCCTGAGTAGGCTTCCTGGGCAGTAGAACTCCTTATCGCCAAGTCCTTCCAGTGGTAACTCTGCTTCTGCCCAAAGCTCCTTTACTGCGTACTCATTCGCCCTATTGAGGGTGATTACAGTTTCGCCTGCATCAAGGAAGGATAATATCTCCCGGTTTCCTGTTTCCCCAATTCCCTGCGTGTATTTTGGCTCATATTTTGTGGCGTCCATCCATCCTTGTCCTTTCATGCCATCCATCATGATATCTCGATTCAGGTCAGGCACGATCAAGACATCTATCTCATCATGGAAGCCACCTGCTCTGATATCCTCGGGGTAGAGGTTTACATAATCGAAACCATAATCATCAAGAACCATTCTGAGCCACCCCTCATCAGCATTAGGAAGCCAAGCTCTGTAGACCCCAATCTTTGGCTTTACAATCTCAAAGATTTCATCACTGGGCTCTTCTATTCCAATGAACTCCAAACCAAGAGAATCAGCTAGTTCATCAAGCAGTTTGCCTATCCCGGGTTTTGCTTCTATAATAAACGCTCCAGGGCTGATTATCTCCTCATCAAGCTCGGTCTCGAATATCGCTCTGTAAACAGTATAATCTTCATCGAGAAGCCTGTTTATTGCCTTCGCGGCATAGTTGGGGGTTGGGTCAAGAACATAGTATTTTCCTTCTCCACTGATGTATCCCGGTTCAAGTTCTGGCACATCAATTATCTCAAGTGCTGCGTCAAATTCGCTTTTGATTTCGACTACTTCTACTCCCAGCTGGAGACTCAAAGTGTGTCCTGTAACATCATAAGGTACTTTTGGCGGCATATCCGGTGATTCCCTGAGATCAGGGTAGACTTGTTTCTCTAGAAGGGCTTTTGCGAATCTTCCATAAGGTTGGGCATATCTGATGAAATAGCTTCCTGCAGGATACTCCACACCGTCTGCTGTGAAAGGCTCCACCGCCTTATCTACATCGACGTCGCCCATCCTGAGAACCCAGACGAGCTCTGTAATTGCCGCAGGGTCACGTTGTGCTGCTGGGATAACAAATCCATAAGGGCCATTCACTGGATTCAATGCTCTTCTACCCATCTCAACTGTTCCCCTGAGCCACCGTTTTCTGAACTTTGCCGCTGTTTGGAGACACGCCATCGCTGCAGTGAACTCGTAGTCAACTATGT
>CALGBN010000169.1 GCA_937877765.1 Candidatus Bathyarchaeota archaeon
GTGGGCTCGGAGATGTGTATAAGAGACAGGCCCGTATCCTGCTCATAAAGAGAATAATGGTGTTGATATTTATCCGGGTGACGGTTTTGGCGGTGAAGCTGTCTCTCCTGTTGATGGAGAAGTAACCCTAATCAGGCGTGTACGGGCTCCATCTGGAAGAGGTTTCACTGCTTCAGACCACGATACCGTAGTAATAATAGAAAACAAGGATAACTCTGAAACAGTTACCAAGCTTCTACACATTGATCCAGTTGTTAAAGTAGGTGAGACTGTGCGAGTTGGTGACCCTGTTGGAGTTACCCTACGTTCTGGTTATTATGGTTGGGGGACCTCTCCTCATCTTCATGCAGAGATACGTTCTCCTGATGATCAGATTAGGGCAAGAGGAGGATACTGTTTGAACCTGATTGATGCTATGTATGGTGATCCTCTTGAGGAAATCGCGGGAAACGTGGTTCATCTTCAACCCGAGTATGCGTTGATCAAGCTGGAAGCAGTATGCTCTGGGTTAATAGGCACAGTAAACGGTGAACCAGCGATAATCGAGGGCGGTATACCATATTACGGGTGGGTTGGAGCCCACATCGAGAACCCCCCAGAACATGGGTCAATCGAAATCCTCGGAGAAAAGATATCAACCGTAACAGAACGCTTCAATAAATCCTGTAAAGGCACAGGAAACAACTACTGTTTCACGATTAATGACGAGAAAATTCTTGGGCTCTCATTGACTCTATGGGCTAACTATCAGCCGCTCGTTAAGATAATTCCTTTGAAGAAAGGTGGATTAAACCTAGAAAAAGATGAATGGGTGAAGGTCGAGCTTAAGGTCTCTTAATGTTGGGCTCTGTCTCTTTCATCTTATCAAAGTCCTTCATGAAGCTGCACATCCAGTCAACCACCTTGTTCATTAGATTCTCAGCAAACTCGGGGGTAATCATAGAGTAATCGAATACATGGGGGTTGTCATCTGGATGGGTCTCAGTCATGGACCCTGTGTCCGTAACGTCTACGGTCTGTAATGGGATTCTAACCACGCCATTCTTGTATCTCGCCATACCCGCTCTTGTGAACTGTATGTCATCGTCAACCTGTTTGGTTGCCATACAGTTAGCTAGCTCCATTCGCACTGCTTCTGGTCTGGAGGCTAATGTAAATGATGTCTCTGCATACCCAGCGTGCTGCTCAGCGGGGTTACCGAATAATTTCTCATTAGCCAATATATCCCACCATGTACAGATAGCGCATAGCATACCGAAATCATCCCTAGCGCGTTTAGCTGCAAGGGTAAGACCTGTATTATTTCCTCCGTGTCCATTCATGAACACGACGCGCTTGACACTGTACCTTGCTAGACTCTCCAGTATCTCATAGATTGCCTGTGTATATGTCTCGGTAGATAATGTGAGGGTGCCTGTGAACTCTTTATGGTGTCCAGAGACCCCATAACAGAGAGTAGGTAGAACCAGTGCGTCACATTTCTCGCCTACTCTGTTCGCAATTGCATCTGCTTGTATCCAGTCGGCGCCTACTCCTATGTGGTGTCCATGTTGTTCGGTGCTCCCTACTGGAAAGAGTACTGTTTTAGTGGTCTTGAGGCGTTCCTCAAGCTCAGCCCATGTCTGATAAGCGTAAACAGTCATAGTAAGAGATTAGATTGGGGATATGAAACATCTTCTATGGAATTAGTTTTAATCATGGCTTGTAGATACTCTGTTTAGTGAATAATCCGTGCAAACAATAGTCTACATTGGGATTGGTGTAATCCTAGCAATCATCTATGGATTCGTCAACATCTATAACGACTTCAAAAAGTACAAGAACGCAGCCGAGGCAACCATGGGTCAAACCAAGGTAGCCATGAAGAAACGCCTCGACATGATCGAGCAGCTTCTAGGAGCAGTAAAGGGCTACGTCAAGCATGAGCGTGAGATATTTGAGAACATCGCCAAGCTCAGACAGGGAATCGATACAGCTGAGCCCGGTAAACTAGGTGAGATAGAGCAGGAGAGCAGAACCATCACAAGCAGCTTATTGGCTGTGGCAGAGGCATATCCTGACTTGAAGGCATCAGAGACCACTCAGAAGCTCATGGAAGCAGTTATTGATGTTGAGGACGAGATAGCGCGTCATAGGTACACATTCAATAACATTGTCCAGCAGTACAATACAATGCAGGACACCATACCCAGTAGCCTCCTCGCAGGCTACGCAGGGGCATCAAAAATGGGTTACCTTGAGTTCAAGGAGAAGATAGAGAACCCACCAGATATCTCGGTGAATTAGTTGAGTGAAAGAAATCAGATACTCTTGCTGGTCGCAATAACCACGATAATCGCTCTAGCTGGCACCCAAGTAGCCACCATGATAGGAAATGCTGAGGGTGACGCCGTTGTATCCCAGTATACTGCTAAGCTATATGCTGATGGTAGACTTGAGGAGACCTTCACCTACAAGATCAATGCGAATGACAAACACTTTCTATATAGATACTGGGAGGCACCGTTATCTTTGGATGAGTTGAATTATGCTCATATTCAGTTACTTGACATCGATGTGCCTCCCGACACATTTTGGTATGTGATGGACTATGATTTAATGCTCCACACCAGTGACTCAATAGACGTCTACAGCTACAACGACATCTACCGCCAAGCTTACAGAAACGAGGCAGGTGCATATAGCTCCTATTATTATCTTCCAGGGGAGTACACGGTCAAATATTACTATCAAGTACGTCCACCGCTGGAGTACGATGCCGAGTATAGTCACCTGAACTTGAAGCTGGCTAGCGATCATATAGTTTACCAGAATGTCAGAGTAGAGATAGAGGATGTAGGATACTATGAGACAGTTTATCCGCATCCCCCTACACTCAAGAAATCCACTGACAAGAACTGGATAATCTATACAGGTAGAAGCGCAGAGAATGAGTTGCTTGAGTTCGAGTTCCTCATGTCCCCTGAAGCGTTAACTCATATTGATGGGTTCCCGAGCCAAGTTGATGACATCAAGGCACAGACTGTGAACGCAAACAACGCCTACAGGTTCGAGTACCTAGTAGCAACTGGATTTTTCTGGTTCAACAAGCTAGCTACTTTCCTAGCTCCAGTCGGATTATATTTGCTATGGCAGCGTTTCGGTAGGGAGAAGGACTATGTTGTACCCGAGTTCCTGAGCACTATCCCAAACAAGACCCGTAGACCCTGGATCGTGAATCTAGTCTTCAAACGAGACGCCACAGACTTCGATGAGGATGGTTTCTACGCTACCTTGCTTGATCTCCATGAGAAAGGCAAGATCAGGATAGAGGTTGAGGACGAGAAAGCAGTTATTCATTTGATCAGCGAGACCGGCTTAGACCGATATGAGATCGATGTAATGAACTTCCTATACAAGTTGGCACGAGACAATGTTGTGCGTACAGAGTATATGACCGAGATGGTTGAGAAAGCTCAGCATGATACCCTTGTCGAGCACAAAGTGCTTGACTTGATGCGCCGATACAAGAAACTCGTAGCAGGAACAGATAACGGTGTAGCAGGAGAGTTCACTACAAATGGACGTAAACGACTCGTATGGCCAATCCTTCTAGCGGTAGTGCTAACATTTGTACCATTGTTCTCCTTGATCTTCGATGATAACGCAGTAAGCCTATTCCTTGGAGTAGCAGGATACGGGTCAGTAGTGCTCTGCCAATGCATCGTAGCGGTGATATTCCCATCAACCCTATTCGGGTACTGGAAAAACGACAATTACCGTGAGAAACTAGAGTGGGATGCATTCAAGAACCACTTAACCGATTTCAGCAGACTCCAACAATATGGCCCAGAAGATATGCACATGTGGGGATCATGGCTGGTCTACGGCACCGCAATGGGTGTCGGTGACAAGGTAGCAAAGGCTATGCAGAATCTGGAGATAGACTACCCGACGATGTATCTGG
>CALGBN010000170.1 GCA_937877765.1 Candidatus Bathyarchaeota archaeon
GATACGGCGACCACCGAGATCTACACCGTCTAATTCGTCGGCAGCGTCAGATGTGTATAAGAGACAGGTGGAGAAGATAGGGAAGTTGAGATAGTACAGGTATCGGCTCTTAGGGATACTCAGTTTGAGATAGTGTATCCGCAGCCTCAGCCAGAGGATTATGATTTGAGTGATAAGCTGTTTACTCACCCTGATGTGGCTGTAAGGCTCAGGGTTATGAAGGACCTTATTGAGACTCACGATACCACACTCATATTCACAAACACTCGTAGCACCAGTGAGGCACTCACAAGCAGGTTCAATATATGGGACACAGAGTTCCCGCTAAGCATCCACCACGGCTCACTCGCAAAAACCAGTAGGATCGCCACGGAAAAGAGTCTGAGAGCCGGTGATTTACGGACTGTTATTTGTACCAGCAGCCTTGAACTGGGAATAGACATTGGGCAAATTGACCTAGTAATCCAGTATAACAGCCCTCGCCAAGTAACTAGACTGCTTCAGAGAGTCGGGCGTAGCGGTCACAGTATAGACGAGACCAGTAAGGGCGTCATTGTGGCAATGAACAGTGATGATGCTTTGGAGAGTATGGTAATCTGCAGACGTGCCTTGTTGGAGATCATGGAGCCTTTGCAGGTACCTGAGAAGCCGTTTGATGTCTTGGTTAATCAGATGATCGCGGAGTTAATGCAGAACAGCCGCTTGTATATCCTCCAGTATAAGAACCTCTTCAAGAACGCCTATCCTTATCGAGACCTAGAAGAAGATGATATCATCGGCGCAGCCAACTACATGCATGACAGGTTCCCACGTCTCGCATGGTTTAGCCCAGAGGACGAGGTGCTCATCAAGCCAAGAGGCAGCCGCAAGACCATGTACAGGTATTTCTTCAACAACCTTAGCATGATACCCGACGAGAAGGATTACCTGATTGTAGATGTAGACGGAGATACACCAGTAGGTATACTACAGGAGGCGTTTGTCGCTGAGTACGCTAAACCCGGCGTCAAGTTCACTCTCAGGGGAAGCGCGTGGAAGATACTCAACATCCACAACGATAAAATCTATGTAAGAGCCGAAGATGACCCCACAGGAGCTATTCCAAGCTGGGTAGGTGAACAGATACCAGTACCTTTCGAGGTCGCCATGGAGGTCGGGGAAATCAAAGGCTTTGTAGAGGATAACCTCAACCATGGTGAATCAGCAGACTGGGTCGCGAAAGCCCTCAGCGAAAGATACCCTGCTAAACCCGAGACCATGAAGCGGATTCTCAAGGAAATGGTAGACCATCACAAGCATGGTTACCCATTACCCACAAATAAACGGGTCTTGGTGGAGGACTGGGATGATAACGTTATAATTCACGCTAACTTCGGCAGTCTCGCGAACAGAACACTATCAAGAATAGTGGGACATGTCATCAGCGAAGCCACAGGGTACCCTGTTGGAGTCCAGCAGGACACCTATATGATAATCACCCAGACGGTTGGCGAGGTTGACGCGCGTTATGTTGCACGTATGCTTAAAACTCTTGCAAAGAAAGGTCTCACAGACACCATCAATGAAGCAGTAACCAAGACAGGGTTATTCAAAAAACGCATCATCAACGTAGCACGTAAATCAGGAGCCCTCAGCAAGTTCGCAAACTTTAGTAACATCACCCTTGGGCGATTGATGAAGAGCTTTGAGGACACGATAATCTTTGAGGAAGCCATGAAGGACACCCTCAGACAAGACCTAGACGTAGAAACCACACTGGAACTGCTCCGCCAGATGGCTGAAGGAGACATCGAGGTAACAGTTCTTGAGACAGAGGATGATGTTAGTCCTCTGGGTCAACTTGGCGTGGACAGCATCAGCATGAAGGTGGATATAGTCCCACCGGAAAAGATCACCAAGATCATAATCGAGTCAGCCAAGGCGCGCCTCTACAACGAGACACGAATACTAACCTGTCTC
The DNA here is from genome assembly GCA_937877765.1 of Candidatus Bathyarchaeota archaeon. GTDB lineage: Archaea > Thermoproteota > Bathyarchaeia > TCS64 > TCS64 > RBG-16-57-9. The sequence continues at coordinate 1,960 of CALGBN010000170.1, forward strand.
GGAAAACATGACTGGTTACAGGAAATGCAGGTGGGAGACTTCCCAGATAAAATTCAGTGTCCGCTTTGTGGTAGCACAGAGATAGCTGTACTGGATAGGACACCGGAGGATGTAGCCGAGATGATGGCGCGAACCAAGGGAAGATACAAGTTTGATCCACCTTGGTGGTGGAAACAGGGAGAAGACGCATCCAAACTAGTTTCTATCTATGGAAGACGCGCAGGAATCATCGCCGCAGCCAAACGAGTCGAGAACGAGATAGCTTGGGATATATTGGCTGAGACTGAGGGTGAGGGTGACGAGTTCTTTGAGCGGATTGTTGAAGCCGAACGAGAGGCTTTGAAGAAGCGTTTCATGTGATATGGGAAACCATATAGGGCTTTGAGACACAAATTAGCCCATGAAACAGATAGGTATGCTTACCATCGGGCAGTCACCACGAGACGACCTTATACCCGGGCTTATGCAGATACTTGGAGAGGATTTTGAGATTATCCAAGCAGGCGCTCTAGATGATCTAACCTATGAGGATATTCAAGAGGTTGAACTCAATCCAGAGCACTATATTCTTGTTAGTAGGATGCGTGATGGACGCGAGATCAAGATAACCAAGAAATTTGTTGTGCCAAGGATGCAGGAACAGCTGGATAAGATCGAGTCACAGGGCGTTAGACTCACAGTGGTAATGTGTACAGGTAAGTTCCCCCAATTCAAGTCAAAGGGACTAGTAGTCACACCAAGCGAGGTACTCAAAGGGGTAGTGGAGGGAAGCCTCAAGGCAGGCAAACTCGCAATAGTATATCCTACTGAGGAACAGATCGCTTACGCTGAACGCTGTCTCTTATACACATCTCCGAGCCCACGAGACCTCTCTACATCTCGTATGCCGTCTTCTGCTTGAAAA